>NZ_JAYGGZ010000002.1:57968-225970 GCF_034931465.1 Anabaena sp. UHCC 0399
GTCACGCGATACATTCACAATGTCGATGCAGCAACTTATGTGTACACCGTAGCCTGCAATTGTAGAGACTTTGCATGCAACGTCTCTACTTTAATTCTTGCTCCCCTTCCCTTGCAGGGAAGGGGTTGGGGGTTAGGTCTAAGAAAAAGTTGCTCAAGGCGTGATATTACCATTAGTTCTCGCCTACTCCATAATGATTGCATCTTTTTCACAAGGATCGCCAATGCTAGACCAGTGAACAGATGAAATATTGTTGCCTAAAATACTCATATTGTATTTGGATCGATATTTAACTCCCGCAGTTTTGCTGCAAGACGTTCTGCTTGTTGTGCAATTTCTTCCAATGTGGGTACTAGTTGATGATCTGGTGTGAAATAACGCAATAATCCCTCATCCACACCCAGATACAATCCTAATTGTTGACTCCATAAATGCCCTTGTTCATTGGGTTGCAGAGGTTGATATTCTCCATCTAATAAATGAAACCCCGCAAATTCTAAGGTGTTAGGATCAAACCAAAAATAATCCGGCGTGCGGAAGGTGTCTTGATAAATTGTTTTCTTTAAATTTTTGTCTGTGTCAGCTGTAGAGTCAGATAAAATTTCAACGATGACATTGGGATATTTGCCATGTTCTTCCCAAACAACCCAACTTTTTCTGGTTTTACGATCGCATCCTAGCACTACAAAAAAGTCCGGCCCTCGGAAAAATTCTGATTTACGTTGATAGGGACTGTAGTAAATCGTCAAGTTTCCCGCCGCATAAAAATCATTCCTCTCACGCCACAGCCATTTTAAACATTGGAGTAAGAGCATGATTTGCTCTAGATGTAGATCGCTTTCCAAGGGTGGTTCATCGCTAAATATGTCACTAGGAGGAAATATAACATCCTGGCAGATGCCTGTTTGCGGATTTTTTTCTGGAGCGATGGTCATAGGATGGATACGGCATCGAGTATGGCTTTATTGTAACAGCGTTGTCTTTTGCGATCGCTCTGTTAAGGGATTATGTAGGGTGCGTCAGTGTCAGAAAACTTAACTACACCAAGCAATTATTCATACTGACGCACCCTACTAAAACTAAGTCCAAATTCCGATATCTATAATTACTAAACAGCTATCTTATCCATAATAAACGCTGAAAATCTAATCAAACAAACTAAGCTTTAATGATAAATAGCTATTCATTTACTACAGTTGTGGACTCTGCCTACACTATGGCAATGGTTTAAATCCAGTGATGAATTTATCAAAAAATACTTGAAAAACAAGTGACTTATCATGCCATTAACTAAACCCCGTGACATTCAAGTGATGCCTATTGGCACTGATACCATAATTGTGCGATCGCGCAGTTGGTCTAGATTAAGATTTGAAATTGAATATGCTCTCGCCAAGGGTACAACAGCTAATTCTTATGTAATTCAAGGCGATAAATTTGCTCTGATTGACCCCCCAGGAGAAACCTTCACGCAAATTTACCTGGAAGCTTTACAGCAACGGTTTGATGTCAAAGCTATTGATTATGTAATTCTCGGTCACGTTAACCCTAACCGTGCTGCTACCCTCAAAGCCTTACTGGAAGTCGCACCGCAAATTACTTTCGTTTGTTCCAATCCAGGGGCAATTAATTTACGGGGTGCGTTAGAAAATCAGGAGTTACCAATTCTCGTTATGCGGGGCGACGAAACCCTAGATTTAGGCAAAGGTCATCATTTGCAATTTATCCCCACACCCAATCCCCGCTACGCAGATGCACTCTGCACCTACGACCCCCAAACCGAAATTCTCTACTCTGATAAATTATTTGCAGCGCATATTTGCGGTGATCAAGTATTTGATGAAGGTTGGCAATCTATCAACGAAGATCGCCGCTATTATTTCGATTGTGTGATTGCACCCCACGGCAAACAAGTAGAAACAGCACTAGATAAACTCGCTGATTTACCTGTGCGGATGTACGCCACCGGACACGGGCCGATAGTCCGTTACGGCTTAATTGAACTTACCCACGCCTATCGAGAATGGATTCAACAACAAGCCTCGGCTGACTTGACAGTTGCATTGATTTATGCTTCAGCCTATGGAAATACAGCAACATTAGCTCAGGCGATCGCGCGGGGGATTACTAAAGCCGGCGTGGCGGTAGAATCAATTAACTGCGAATTTACCGAACCAGAAGAAATCCGAGCGGCTGTGGAAAAGTCGGATGGTTTTGTCATTGGTTCGCCTACCCTTGGCGGCCATGCACCTACACCAGTGCAAACAGCGTTAGGAATTGTCTTATCCACCGCCACTAACAATAAACTTGCAGGTGTGTTTGGTTCATTTGGCTGGAGTGGGGAAGCGGTTGATTTAATTGAAAGCAAACTCAAAGATGCTGGTTATCGGTTTGGTTTTGATGCTATTCGCGTGAAATTCAAACCCGACGATGCAACTTTGCAATTGTGTGAAGAAGCCGGAACTGACTTCGCCCAAACCCTGAAGAAAGCTAAAAAAGTTCGTGCATCCAGCCAACCCGCCACCAACGTAGAACAAGCAGTGGGGCGACTCGTGGGTTCTTTGTGTGTTGTCACCGCCAAGCAAGGGGATATTTCCAGCGCGATGTTAGCCTCTTGGGTGGCGCAAGCTAGCTTTAATCCTCCTGGTTTAACTATTGCCGTTGCTAAAGATAGGGCAGTGGAAAGCCTAACACACTCAGGTGATAAATTTGTCCTGAATATCCTCAAAGAAGGCAATCATTTGGGATTGATGAAACAGTTCCTCAAACCCTTTAGCCCAGCACAAGACCGATTTGCTGATGTCGCCACTGAAGAAGCAGAAAACGGCAGTCCTATACTTAAGGATGCTTTAGCATACTTGGAATGTTCAGTACAAAACCGCCTGGAATCAAGCGATCATTGGTTGGTTTATGCGACTGTCGAGAATGGCAAAGTGCTAAATCAGGATGGTGTGACGGCTGTACATCACCGTAAGTCAGGCAACCATTATTAATTATTGTGCCAATTTTATGGTTAGAGAGTGGTTGCAAGGTGAGTATTCCATCAGCACAGATATCAATCAGCTAAACTTGAATGTGATACACCAGTTTCTATCTAATTCCTACTGGGGTAAGGGTTTATCGCTTGAGGTTCTCCAGCTATCCATTCAAAATTCTCTGGTATTCGGCTTATATCAAGAGAAACAACAGATTAGCTTTGCCCGCCTCGTAACAGACTATCCCACATTTGCATATGTTGCTGATGTGTTTGTTTTAGAGCCTTTTCGTGGGCAAGGTTTAGGCAAGTGGCTGCTCAAAACAATTACTTCCCACCCTGAATTGCAGGGATTGCGTCGGTGGTTGTTGGCAACGCAAGATGCTCATGAATTGTATCGACAATTTGGATTCACCGAACTTAACTATCCAAATCGCTTTATGGAGAAGTGGGACGCACCAATCTAACTTGCTTTGAAAATACCTTGCTAGGGGCGTATGAATTTACGCCCCTGATACTGAAAAAATTACAGTTTTTTCTTGATGCCACTCATTAGGTTAGGTAATATTTTTGTACGCTAGCTAATCTAATCGCACTTCCAATTCCCAACTTTTGGGAAGGAGCAGTTCAATGGATACTGTTGTCATAAATTTAGAACCAGCAGTTCGCCTCACTGACGAGCAGTTTTATAGGCTGTGCATGGCAAATCGGGATTTAAATCTAGAACTCAGTGCAACCGGAGAATTGATCATTGTGCCACCAGTGGGAGGAGAAACTGGTATTCTCGAAGCAGGCTTGATTACTAATTTGAGTATTTGGAATCGCCAAACAAAATTAGGAGTAGTTTTTAGTTCATCAACAATATTCCGGCTACCGAATGGAGCAAAACGATCGCCTGACGCAGCTTGGGTAAAATTGTCACGATGGGAAGCACTAACTATTGAGGAACGGGAGAAATTTCCGCCACTAGTGCCAGATTTTCTCATAGAACTGAGATCCAAGAGCGATCGCCTTAAGTCTCTCCAAGATAAGATGCAGGAATATATAGATAATGGCTTGCGCTTAGGCTGGTTAATTAACCCTCAAGATGGAGAGGTAGAAATTTACCGCCAGGGACAGCTAAAAGAAATAGTGAAAATGCCAACTCTACTTCTTGGTGAAGATGTTTTGCCTGGGTTTGAGTTACATATATAGTCATCTTTTTGCTTGATGAGATTTGACAGCCCCGTATTTCCAAGATACTGGTATTATTGTTGAGCAAATTTACAGGCGAAATGCTACTGGATGCAAGTGCAAATCTTAGATAAAGCTTTATCCTGCTTAGATAAAGATTAAGTGAAAACACTGTACTTAATCTTTAGTTAACCTTTAGTTATAAATTGCTTAACTTAAAACGAATAACTTTTCAGATGTACCCGTAATTCGTGATTCGTCTAACTCCGCGTGACGACTTCCGACTGATTTAGTCTACTCGGCAAACATACATGAATTATTCAGCAAGCCCTAATTAGAGCTTGGTGGGCGAATTTTCATGTGTTCAATCGGCGGAAAAGAGGTACACCGTGTCTGAAATCAAGAAGTTAAGCGTTTCAAAATTCACTACAATCATGTCTATCAAAAAGCTTATCGCCCTACTAGCTCCATCTGCTATTTTGTTAGGAGCAATGGCAACTCCAGCAGCAGCATTGACGCTCAAACCTATTGGTACTTACAACACAGGTATCTTCGGTGGAGGGGGAGCAGAAATCCCGACTTATGACCCTGTGACGAAAAGACTGTTTATAAGCAATGGAAGCACTAACAGTATTGACATCATCAATATTAGTGACCCAACTAAGCCTTCATTATTTAAGACTCTTGATATTACTACCTATGGTGGTGGGGCTAATAGCATCGCCTTCAAGAATGGCTTGCTAGTAGCAGCAGTGGAAGCATCTACCAAGCAAAATAATGGTCAGGCTGTATTTTTTAACGCCAATGGTGATTTCCTGAATTCTGTCGCTGTGGGAGCGTTGCCTGATATGCTCACCTTTACACCCGATGGAACTCGTGTGTTAGTAGCGAACGAGGGTGAACCAAATAGTTACAATCAAGCCGATAGCATTGACCCAGAAGGCTCAGTGAGTATTATTAATCTTGCTGATTTTAGTGTCACTAATGCTGGCTTTACCCAATTTAACAGCCAGATTGATCAGCTACGAACTGCGGGAGTAAGAATCTTTGGCCCTAATGCTACTGTTGCTCAGGATTTAGAGCCAGAGTACATTACTGTTTCTCAAGATTCTACTAAGGCTTGGGTGGTTTTGCAGGAAAATAATGCGATCGCTACCCTCGACTTGATCAATAATGTGTTTACAGACATTATTCCTTTAGGTTTCAAGGATCATAGCCTACCAGGAAATGGCTTTGATGCGAGCGATCGCGATAATGCTATCAACATTGCTAACTGGCCAGTTTTAGGGATGTACCAACCCGATGGTATAACTTCCTATACACTTAATGGCAAAACCTATATTCTCACAGCTAACGAGGGTGATGCTCGTGACTACACTGGTTTTTCAGAAGAAACCAGGGTAAATGACCCTACTTATGTACTCGACCCCACAGCTTTTCCTAATGCTGGTGCGTTGAAAAATAATGCCAACTTGGGTCGTTTAACAGTCACCACAACTCTCGGCAAGAATAGTGAAGGTCTGTTTGAAGAGATTTACGCTTTTGGTGGTCGTTCCTTTTCAATTTTTGAGTGGGACGAAGACACAGGTGAACTCAAGCAAGTCTATGATAGTGGCGATGACTTTGAGCAAATTACTGCCCAACTTCTACCTGAATTTTTCAACTCTGATCATGAAGAGAACAACTTTGATAACCGCAGTGACAACAAAGGCCCAGAACCAGAAGATGTCAAAATAGCCGAAATTAACGGTCGCTTTTACGCCTTCGTTGGATTAGAGCGTGTTGGGGGTGTGATGGTCTATGATATCACCGACCCAATTAAACCTACTTTTGTTAAATACGCTAACAATCGTGATTTCAACGTTAGTACAGCCATAGATGATAAAACTAATCCCGCCGTGGGAGACTTAGGATTAGAGGGGCTTCTCTTCATTTCAGCCCAAGATAGCCCCAATGGTAACCCCTTATTGGTGACAGCCAGTGAGGTCAGTGGAACTACAACTATTTTCTCAATTGATGATGGGATAAAATCTGTACCGGAGCCTGGAACTATCTTTGGCTTATTAGCTGCGGCTACAATGGGTATGCTGAAATTTAAGCGTCAAAACTAAAGCAACGTGAGTTCGACAAGTCTTTTTGACCTCTCCCCCAGCCCCTCTCCGCGTCGGAGAGGGGAGTAAAGAGCTAACATATCAACGAAAAATGGAATGGGGTTTAAAAGCCTCTCTCCTTGCAGAGAGGTTTGGAGAGGGGTTTTTTCATTCGTCGAACTCACGTTAAAGCAGATTTCTGATAAGTGCAAGAATTTAGAACCCCGGTTTCTCAGAGAAACTGGGGTTCTAAATTCTCAAGAATGAAGGATGATTGGCTATATACCAGGGTGAGAGCGAGATCGGTACGCCATCGCCACCACAAATTAATCTATTCTCTTTTCTAAATACTGCCCAATCATTAACTGTTCACCAGCGCGGGAAATAATCGTTTGTCTGGTACGATATTTACTCCCAACTAACTTTAATTCTTCCTCAAAGACTGAACCGTTATACTCTGTCCGCAGACATAGAGTTTTGGGGTTAGGGAAAGAATACTTGGCTGTGACTGGCTTAGATGTGGCAAAACCGCGATCGCGATATAATGTGCTTCCTAAAGCCCCAAATAATGTAGACCCTTGGGACTCCTGCCGATTTTTGAGGGTGTCTGTGCTAGACCAGTTAACTTCAGCACCGCAAATTAACATCACTGCATTATTTAAATTGTGTATGTGCGCTAGCTGTTGCAATTGATCACATCCTGCTTCTAAAAATCGGATGGTGATCATGCTCTGTATTTCTTTGGTATCACCGTCCGGGAGAGTGTAATAACGTCTTTCTGAGAGCCACTGACCAACTGATTCTTGAAAAAATTCGATGATTTGGGATTCATCAGCAGTGTGTGCAACTTTTAACGGTGATATCACTCGTAATTGTCCTCACCTAAAAGGAATAAAAATTTGGCTTTACCCATATAATACATGAGGATAAAAGGCAATGTTAGTTTAGAATTTTTAATATATTGGATAAATACCGAAAATTCCCAGTAATTGCCCTGGCGTTTTTGTTACTATTAAGATATATATTTAGTAAAGCTAACTATTTATATTTCAAACAATACTGTCGGCAATGTCAGAAGATAAATTATTTAGTGATTTGGATTGCCACAAGTCCTATACTTTGGGATATTCAAGTGCTTTTTTGCTCGAATTTATACCAATGTTATAGTCAAATCAAATATCAAATGTGTTTTGCCTGTGCATTAGCAATGTATTAGAAAAACTAGTTTTGACATTATTTTGTAAACATAGTAAAGTTTGACGCAAAAACCCTTTTCAAAACAATTTGTATATTCTCCAGATTTCTCTACCAGCAACATATACACGGGTTTGTTTGGTTACCAAAAGCTGTTATGTCAAAAACTTGTTTAAACAAGCTAAATAGATAATTTTGAGCCAAAATTACAGCAAAAATCGATGAAACAGCCAACTTACACACCTCTTGAGCAGTCAAATAACACACACATAAATTGCCGTGTGAAAAATCATACTGATAAAAGCAGGGTTTCCTATTTCCTATTTATAGCTTGTCTATTCAGCATGGGTATGTTAACTGCTAGTTGTGGCTCTTTACCAAAAGAATCAGCTACGGCACAGCCTCAGCCACCCACTAGAGGAGAAGGTGGTCAAGCAACACCTGTAGATGTAGCGATTGCTCGGATAGATAGATTGCAACCACAAATAGAATATACAGGTACAACCACACCATTTCAGATCATATCGCTGCGATCGCAAGTAGAAGGCAGACTATTATCTTTAAACTCAGATGTCGGTGATACAGTCAAAAAAGGGCAAACCCTTGCTCAATTAGATGACACCCTGCTATTAACCAACTTAAAACAAGCCGAAGCCGAACTAGCAGCCTTGCAATCAGAAGTAGCCAGAGCTACAACCCAAGTCAGTAATGCCCGTGCGGAAGTAGAAAGGGCGCGGCTAGAGTTAGTACAAGCCCAAGCAGATGCTAACCGCCAGCAACAATTATTCAAAGAAGGGGCAATCTCTGAGCAGATGGCTGAACAAGCAAACACCAAAGCTCAAACAGCCGCCCAAGCACTGCGGGCTACCCAAGAGCGAGTCCGCACCGAACAACAAGCTGTAGCCGCCGCTAAAGGTAGAGTATTTGCCCAAAAAGCAGTATTAGCCCAAACACAAGAACGCAGATCATATACTCGTCTGACATCTCCCATCACTGGTGTCGTCACCGAAAAAGTCTCAGAACCAGGAAATCTCTTACAAGCAGGTGGTGAAGCTTTAAAACTTGGGGACTTTAGCCGAATCAAAGTTGTCGTACAAGTTTCCGAATTAGAGTTAAGCCAAATTCAGGTAGGGCAGTCTGTACAAGTACGCTTAGATGCTTTCCCCCAAGAAAAATTAATTGGTAGAGTCACCCGCATTTCTCCCACCGCCGATGCAACAGCCCGCTTAATCCCAGTGGAAGTAGTGATTCCCAACAGTAACAACAACATCAGTAGCGGGTTACTAGCAAGAGTTAATTTTGCCACCGAAAAACCACAGCGCGTAGTGGTGTCACAAACAGCCTTGCAAAAGTCAGCCAAAACCATCGCCCCAGGTGCAGCAGAAGAACAGAATGGTAAACTCTACGTCGTGACAGACTCAGAAGGTAAAACCAAAGTTACATCTCGTGCTGTCACCCTAGGTAAAAAGGCTGATGGCAAAGTCGAAATTTTATCCGGCTTACAACCAGGCGATCGCTATGTCGTTCGTAGTGGTAGACCTTTAAAAGATGGGGAAACTGTACGTCTTTCCATTCTTTCAGAAACACCACAGGAGAAGTGATGAGTGGTGTTAGCGGTAGCGCGGCGTTTAGCCGGTAATGAGTAATGAGTAATGAGTGGTGTTAGCGGTAGCGCGGCGTTTAGCCGGTGGTGAGTTTAGTAAAAAATCAGTTTTTTGAATTTTGAATTCCCTCAAAGGGGCTTAAATGGGAGTGAAGCCAAGAGATGCAGCAAGTAAATAAAAACGGCGGATTTAGTATCAGTGCCATATCTATTCGCCGACATATTGGCACACTGATGCTAACCTTAGCAGTAATAGTTTTAGGTATCTTTTTCGTTATTAAACTACCTGTAGACTTATTGCCCTCAATTACCTATCCGCGAATTGGTGTACGCATACAAGCCCCCGGTATTTCTCCAGAGGTAGCAATTGATGAAGTCACCAAACCTCTAGAAGAAGCTTTTACTGCTACTGAGGGAGTGGTACAGGTTTTTTCTCAAACTCGTGAAGGACAAGTAAGCATAGATTTATACTTCCAACCTGGGGGAAATATTGACCAAGCCTTAAACGATGCCACAGCTGCCTTTAATAGAGCTAGAAGCACCATACCAGACAGCATTGAATCACCACGCTTATTTAAAATAGACCCTTCACAGTTACCTGTTTACGAATTTGCATTAACTTCCCCTTCCTTAAGCGGGGTAGATTTGCGGGTATTTGCCGAAGAAGAACTCGCCCGTGAATTAGGTGTTGTCCCTGGAGTCGCAGGGGTAGCTGTGTCAGGAGGTTTGCAAGAAGAGATTAGAGTCAACCTTGATTTAGACCGCTTGCAAGCTTTGGGTATCGGTTTAACCGATGTTCTAGATGAGTTGAGAAACCGCAACCAAGACATTTCTGGCGGTAGAATTTTGGGAGCGAATTCTGAGCCACTAACCCGGACTGTAGGACGCTTTAAAAGTGCGGATGAAATTAAAAACTTATCTTTTGAAGTATCTTCCCCAGCATCAAGTTCCCCGTCTTCTACACCAAATCGTCGCGTCTATTTAAGAGACTTTGCCGAAGTTATCGACGGTTCAGAACAACAAAGGATTTATGTTTCCCTTAACGGTGAACCAGCCGTCAAAGTCAGTATTCAAAAGCAGCCAGATGCGAATACTATCAACGTAGTTGATGCGGTAAAAACACGTTTAGAACAGTTGCAACAATCTAATGTTGTCCCTGAAGGGACAATTATGACACCCACCTTAGATGAATCAAAGTTTATCCGTAATTCTATTTCCAATGTTACAACTTCTGGGCTAATTGGTACAGCACTAGCCGCGATCGCAGTTCTCTTATTTCTTGGTTCTCTCAGGCAAACTTTTATTATCGTCATTGCCATTCCCTTAGCTACCCTAGCAGCAATTATCTTGATGGGGGTGTTTGGCTTAACTCTCAACGTTTTTAGTTTGGGTGGTTTAGCCTTGGGTGTTGGTATTGTCGTAGACAACTCCATTGTCATGTTAGAAAATATTGCCGAGGGTGTTGGTATGACTCCTGGCAAGGATAATAAAAGGCGTTTGCATCAGAAGGAAGTAATTTTTCAAGCAGAACAAAGTAGTAGAGAAGTAGAATCAGCTTTAATTGCCTCTACTAGTACCAACTTAGTAGCAGTGTTACCCTTCTTACTAATTGGGGGGTTTATTGCTTTACTATTTAATGAATTAATCCTCACCATTAGCTTTTCGGTAGCTACTTCCATTGTGATTGCCGCTACCGTTGTACCAATGCTCGCCTCTCGAATGTTAGGATGGCAAGTCTCTAGTTATTTAAACGAATTTTGGCTATTGCGGCAGTTTAATCGCAGCTTTGAAGCAGCTACCGGGATGTATGCTGGCTTCTTAAGAATGATATTAGGCTGGCGGTTAGTCACGATCGCGATCGCAATTATCCTATTTGGTGGTGGTAGCTTGTGGATGACCCCCCAAATCCCGCAACAAATTCTCCCCCGCATCAACACAGGACAAGCCAATTTATTCGCCCAGTTTCCCCCAGGTACGCCTCTAGAAACTAACCGCAAAGTCATGAGTGCGGTGGAAGACATCATCCGCCAACAACCAGAAACAGAATATGTTTTCTCTACAGCCGGGGGTGCATTGTTTGGGACTAATACCAATGCTAATCCCCTGCGCGGTACCAGTAATATCACCCTCAAACCCGGTAGTAATATAGATACTTACGTTGAAACAGTCACCCAAGCTTTTAACAAGTTAAATTTAGCAGGCATTCGCCTCCGCCTATCCCCTGGTCAAGTCCGGGGTTTAATTGCTAATAACTCCCCTGTCCGCAATGCTGATGTTGACGTCATTCTTCAGGGTAATACTTCACAAACCTTAGAAGAAGCTGGTCGTCAAGTTTTAGCAGCCTTAGAAGAACGCGCCACCCTATCCAGATTCCGCCCCGATGCCGATGACAGACAGCCAGAAATTCAAATTCGTCCTGACTGGGAACGAGTTGCAGCTTTGGGACTAACTACCCAAGATATCGGCAACACAATTCAAACAGCCCTGGAAGGCAGCGTCCCCACTCAATTACAACGGGACAACCGATTAGTAGATGTCAGGGTGCAATTAAATGAAACATCAGTACAAACACCTTCTCAACTTCAGAGATTACCCTTATTTGTAGATGGCAATCGCCAAGTCCGCTTAAGTGATGTTGCCCAAATTGTCGAAGACCAAGCCCCAGGAGAGATTCAGCGCATCAACCAACGCCAAGTTGCCATCTTTGCCGGCAACTTAACAGAAGGGGCTAGCTTGAGTGATGCCTTAGCACAGGTACAAACAGTAGTAGATAGCCTAGACTTACCAGAAGGTGTCAGCGTCTTACCCAGTTCAGCAGCCGCATCGAATCAAGAACTTCAAAGTTCACTGCAAATTCTAGGCGGATTAGCTTCCTTTCTGGTGTTTGTAGTTATGGCGGTGCAGTACAATTCCCTCATTGACCCCCTAGCCATTATGTTCACAATTCCCCTAGCCTTAGCTGGTGGTATTTTTGGACTTTACCTGACTCAAACTGCCATTGGTGCAACGGTAATTGTTGGTGCGGTTTTACTCGTAGGAATTGTGGTTAACAACGCCATCATCATGGTGGAATTAGCCAACCAAATCCGTGAACGAGAGCAAATTGACCGCAAAACTGCTATCTTGAAAGCTGCACCCCAAAGGTTACGCCCCATTTTAATGACTACCATCACCACAGTTTTAGGTATGTTCCCGTTAGCATTGGGAATTGGTGAAGGTTCAGAATTTCTCCAACCATTAGGTGTAGTCGTGTTTTCTGGCTTATCCTTGGCAACCATCTTGACATTATTTATTATCCCTTGCTTTTATACCCTACTTCACGATTTGCTAGGAGGAAATTGGATCAAGTCATTGTCTTTGTGGCTACGTCTATGGAAAAGAAAATTAAACAAAGTATAATTAGGCACTAAATGCTAGGCTTTCCAGTCTGATATATTGCCCCATTCTTAATAACTGTAAGGTAGGCAATACCAGGTTTCATGACTCTAAAAGCCTTGCCTAACTACCAAAATTGGCTTTCATCACAATAACCGCGCCTAGCCCATCGATGCTATTGATTTGGGCTAGGTGCGGTTTAATTATTAGCACTCCCCTGCCAGGTTACTATCGATCTCTTGCATAAATGCTGAAGCTGTCATGTTGAGCAAAGCGAAACATCTCAAAGATTCTACATTTCATTCAGAATGACACATCTCATTTTCGGACTTTTGCAAGAGGTCTTATCTTTGACGGCCACTCAGTATTAAGTATTTATATTGGTTTTATTTTGTAATTTGCTTTTCCTATAAGGCTTATTCAGTTTATTAAAAATCAAATTGTTACTGTTGAATTGTCATTTAAGAATTTTAAAATTCTCCAAATAAGCTTGCGGATTTCAGGATTCAATAGACGTATAAGTTTCTAGTCACAGCTATATTGGCTGGCTATAAATATTTACCGTCTCAAGTTTTATCATGGTTTAAAATTTGCTCCTGAGTCTGAAAAAAACCTCAATTAATCACTTCAAATATTCAAGTAGGAAATAAATATGAAACAGCTAATTACCTTTATCGTTACTGGTTTTTTATTAGTTGGTGCTTTTGGCTGTGAAGAGGCTGCTAAAAATGCCTCAGAAACTCCTAAAACTACAGATGGAACTGTTCAAACAACAGATAAAACTATCAAATCTACGGCAAAACCAACAACTATTCCAGCAGCTAGCACAGATACTAAAGCCAAAACGCAGGATCAGAAAACCTCATTAGGAAAAGCAGAGTTAGATTTAAAAAACACAGTTACTAATAAGCTAAAGACCGGCTTACCAGGGACTAAATTAGAAGTAGAAAATAAGGATGGTGAAATTATCATTAAAGGCACAGCTACTTCTAAAGAAGAACTGAAAAAAGCTGAAAAGTTAGTTAAAGAAGTCAAAGGTGTAAAGAGTGTCACAATAGAGGCACAAATGAAAGCTACGAACAAGTTTTAGATGCTCTATAGATAAAAAAGAGAAGGTAAAAATATATTTTTACCTTCTCTTTTTTATTGTAAGAAATTGTAGAGGTATCAGTCCCCTGTTTCTATAAGCAACACGTTTTGTATCGAGGGAAAATCCCCATTACAAAACGTAATTATGAATTTAAAGTTTGACCTGTTGTAAATGACTACGGGGATCGTAGGTGCGAATAGCCCGGATTTTTTCATAGTATTCTCGTTCTTGCTGGCTCATGTCTTTCGGTGGAACGATCGCCACCTTCACCAACTGATCACCACGTCCACCTTTGGGGAGAGGCCAGCCTTTACCTCGTAAACGCAAAGATTGACCAGAACGCACACCAGCCGGTAACTTCACATTCACACTACCATCGGGTGTAGGTACATCAATGGACGCACCTAAAGCAGCTTCATCGGGAGTAATCGCCACTTCACAGACAAGATGATCGCCTTCAATCTGGAAGAATGAATGCGGTTGTAATTCCACCTTTAAATATAAATCCCCTCGTTGTTGAGTCATGGGGTTAAATTGACCTTTACCCCTTACCCGCAGGCGATTACCCGGTTTTGCACCAGGTGGGATACGCACATCTAGCGTTTCGTTACCTAAGCTAAAACGCTTTTGAGAACCGGCAAAAGCTTCTGCAAAAGTTAAAGTAATAGCCGCTTCTGTATCTTGTGCGCCACCTGCACCGACATCTTGAAAACCAAAGTCACCAAAGCCACCATAACCACCCCCTGGTCTACCGCCAGGAGTCCCATAAGAATAGCTTTGTGGTCCACCGCGAGGCGCACCACCACCAAAGCGTCCTAGTAATTCATTGATAAACTCATCAAAATTGCCGTATTGGCTGAAGTCAAAGCCACCCATATCGACACCAGCACCGCCACCTGGGTAGCCACCCTCACCAACTTGTCGCCAATATTGACCAAATTGGTCATATTTTTTGCGTTTGTCTACATCTGACAACACTTCGTAAGCTTCGTTAACTTCTTTAAAACTTGCTTCTGCCTGCTTGTTACCTGGATTAACATCAGGGTGATACTTGCGGGCTAATTTACGAAAAGCTTGTTTAATTTCTTCTTGACTGGCAGTTTTACTAACTCCCAAAATCGTGTAATAGTCTTTGAAGTCGGTTGCAGCCATCTACCAGCCTCCTATAAAAATTTCCTTTAAGTTTTTTTCTAAGATGCAAGATTTTATTTTTGCTAGGTATAATGCCAAGCATAAATAATTCTGATTTTAAATTAACAAATAATATAGATAATCAAGTGTGGTTCATGCTCATTGGATCGGCGCGATTACCGTACTTGGGGATTGGGATCGGGGAAGACAAGGTAGCAGATGGAGAAAAACTAATGACTCATGACTAATTCATCTAGTCCTTCTTCTCGGCTGGGGGGTGCATCGCGGAGTTGGCGGTGCATTCGTAGGATAATTTCTTCTGGGACAGTGCGATCGCGTTTTTGATTTCTGGCTAAACACAGCCAAACGGGAGTTTTTACCCACACCCCTGTAATGTGAGTAAAGCCTATGCCACGGGTTAGAGTAATAATTTCCCGACGATGGCGGCGTTGGGCGTTGGTAGCATCAAAAATGACGGTTTTATCTGTAGATATAGCCTGCTGTAATTGTCGTTCAATTTCCCGCCAAATCAGCATCCAAGACCCTTGAATTGCCTCTGAACCAAATAATTGCCCCCTGATGGCATCTGTAGAAATTAGCTGCATCAGGGGGCATTCTGCTATTAATTGCTTTGCTAAAGTTGACTTACCGCTACCAGGAAGACCAATTAGCAAGATGAGTGGTGAGTGCTGAGTGCTGAGTAGTGAGTAGTGAGTAAAGAGTGGTGAGTAAAGAGTGGTGAGTGATACGTTAGGAGTCAGGGGTTGAGAGTAATTAGAAATTGTACTCATTACTAATAACCTCAAACTCATTACTAATAACCTCAAACTCAGCACTCATAACTCATTACTCATTACTCAGCACTATTTTAGATAATTGTTCCATCAGGGATGACGGCATTTTTCAGGACGACTACAATCCCACTACGGATGTAGAAACCTTGGTTTTCGCGGTTTGCTTCTTGCACGTTGTCTTTATTGATAATTTTGACATCGTGACCGATGCGGGCATTTTTATCGATGATGGCACGGCGGATAATGGTATCCGGGCCGATGCCTACAGGGATATCGCCTTTCTCTATACTGCACTGACGTTCTACATAAGGTTGATAGAAGTCAGCACCCATGAGTAAAGATTCTTCGATAATACAACCTGATTCAATCCGCGATCGCACTCCCAAAACTGAGTGTTGAATGCGGCAGTTTTTCAAAATACAGCCTTCCCCAACTATTGATTCTGTGACGTGACAGTCTAATAGTTTGGTTGGTGGTAAATAACGAGCGCGGGTGTATATTGGGTATTCTTCGTCGTAAAAGCTAAACGGCGGTAATGGTTGCTGTGTTAGGGCTAAATTGGCATTGTAAAAAGCTTCAATTGTCCCAATATCTTCCCAGTAATCATCAAATAAATAAGCTTGAACATTGTGATCTTTGGCGGCATCAGGAATAATTTCCTTACCAAAATCAGTCCGTTCTAAAGCTTCTCTCAAAAGTTTGATCAAAACATCTTTTTTAAATACATAAATCCCCATCGAGGCGATATAGGGCTGTAATGCGGCTTGTTCTGGAGTCAATCCCAAAATAGTGGTATCGACACGCATTTGAGCTAATTCTTCGCCTTTGGGTTTTTCGCTAAAATCAATCACTCGCCCAGACTGATCAATTTTCATTAAACCGAAATCTGAGGCGCGGCGATCGTCGATGGGAATTACAGACAGAGTAATATCGGCGTTCGTTTCGCGATGACGCTGGATGAATAAGCGATAATCCATCCGGTAGAGGTGATCTCCTGACAAGATCAAAAATTCGTCTACATCCCAATCTTGTAGCATCCACAGATACTGACGTACCGCATCGGCTGTACCTTGAAACCAGTTGGGGTTTTCTGGTGTTTGTTGTGCTGCCAGCACTTCCACAAACCCTTCACTGAAGCCACTAAAATTATAAGTACGCGCGATGTGACGATTAAGGGAAGCTGAGTTAAATTGTGTCAGGACGTAGATTTTAAAAATTTCTGAATTTATGCAATTACTGACAGGGATATCTATTAAACGGTACTTCCCTGCCACTGGTACTGCTGGTTTAGCACGTAGTTTGGTTAATGGGTACAGGCGAGTACCTGCACCACCTCCAAGAATAATTGCTAATACTTTTTTCACAAGATGTCTCCCAACTGCCTTTCAACTCCCACCTACAGTTTAGGACTCTCTGTAGCAACTGGTAAGGGGGGATCAAAGATTATGTCTAATGAATTTTGCTAAACCCTACTGGTGATGTATCTCACTGCCTAAAATCATCAAGCAATAGGCTATATCCCAACCGAGTCCGCTAGGTCAAAAGTTCCTATACCTTAAATGTAATTTTTGCGATCGCCTAATCAATCTCACCCAAGGTTGATCTGATAATTGGGCAATTTGATCAGGTGATAGGGTGGTGGTAAATAAATCTTGTTCACTGCTGATACCACTTACACCCAGATTTTCTAAAACAGCAATTGCAGTAGAATCTAAATTAGTTTCGGTATAGATAAATACTACTAAACTCGCTAACTCCGGATCTAAAACCTCATCCAGTGCTAAAACCAAGCTAGCATCCAGTTTTTGGTAGTTCATGGAGGAAGGGGACAGGTGACAGGTGACAGGGGACAGGGGACAGGGGACAGGGAAAAATTCTGCTTTGTCTCTCCATCTCTACGTTACAGTTTCTCCGTATCAATTAATCCAAAACCCCATTTGTGATCAAATGTACCGGGAGATTTGCCGGGGATAGAACTATTTTGGCGTAGTAAGTCTTTTATTGTAGATGGGTCTAACTTGGGGTCGCGCTGTAATAATAATGCGATTAATCCGGTGACAAATGGTGCAGCCATGCTTGTACCGGACATGGCGACAAATTGGGAATTGATCGTCATAGAGCGATCGCTATTAAAATGACTAGAAAGTGTAGAGACAATCATTGCACCTGGTGCGGCTATATCTGGCTTGGGGGCTTGATTTCTTAAAGGGCCTTCACTACTAAATTCGGAAATAGTGTTTAATTCTAAACCCATTTCGCGGATGTGGCGATCGATATCTTCGTACTTGACCTTAGTAGTATAAGCAGCCACTGTTACTGCATTACTAGCACAGCCAGGAGAACCGATTTTCACTGCATCTTTGACGCTTTTACCAGTAAAAAACACTGATAAGGTATCATCTAGCGTCCAAACATCAAGTATAGTATCTGATGCTGAGGTGTTACGGACTCGTAATTGCCAGACACCCCCTTGCACAAGGGATCTACCCCTACCACGAATCTGCACAAAAAAATGATAATCCCCATTAGACGGGTCGCGGTCTGGTGTGACAAGTTCTACTTGAGAATCTGGTAAATCATAACTTTGGGAAGGATTACCATCAGTAATAATTTTTTGGTAAGGAGTAACAAAACCGTTAGGACTCCGCACAGATACCTCTAATTGACCGGAACTCGTATACCAAGCATTTAACCAAACCATGCCGATTTGATTCAGAGGTACATTAAAACGCATACCCCGACTGCGTCCACTGGGAATATTAGCTTGACCGTGAATATTATCATTCCCCTCATTTCCAGCCGCACAGCAAACAATTCTACCTATCCCAGATTCAGCATTGATAATTTGGGATAAAGAATCACTACCATCGTGAGCATCAGCGTGACCACCGACGCTAAGATTTACTACAGCCGGTCGTCCCAACTCACCAGCCACCCGAAAAATATAACGGATAGCATCAGCAATGTGAGCATCCTGCAAATCAGACTTAATAATTACTAACTCCGCCTCTGGTGCAACACCACTATAGACAGCATCAGCACCCGCAGCAATTCCCGCAACGTGAGTACCGTGACCTTCCGTATCTTGGGAGATATAAAGTTGTTCCCCCGTCAATTCTGCACCGTAACGACCCTCATTCACCCCTAGTCCTGGCAAAGTTTGATCCCAAATCCTGAAAATACGTCCAGCAAAAGCAGGGTGTTTGGCATCAATACCAGTATCAATAATGCCAATAATTACCCCCTTACCAGTGAGTCCAGTTCTATTGACAAAACTCGACAGTTTAATAGCTTGGGGTGCGACATCCATCCGCAATTTAAGTTTACGGGATGGCTTAATGCGCTCAATTGCAGATTCTGCCGCTAAAACTGCTAAACTCTCTAGAGGTAAAAAAGCCGTTCGTACACTACCAGAATTTTGATTTATTTCAATACCATATTGCGAAAGATGACTTAAATCTGCGTCATATTCACAATAAATAAAAACCACACTTTTAGTAGGTTTAATAACATTTCTAGGAGCAATTATCCCCAGCGATCGCCCGTGTGTAATTAACGCCAACTCCCCTTCCCGTTGAAAATCATCCCAAGCCAACAACAGACCAGGAGAAAGCTTTTCGTATCTCATTTGACCTCAATTTTCAGGCGAAATATATTTAAGTCATACCTTAATAATTAACATCAACTTAATAGAGCAACCCGAAAATAAAACCTAATTTTAATCACCCCAAAATAACTCCTCTTCCTCCCCTTCCTCCTCCTCTCTGCGCCTCTGCGTCTCTGCGTGAAATAAATATTAAAAATTCTCTACCACAAGTAAGAACCACAAATATGTAATTTAAAGTCAAAATACTACTGAACAAATAAAGAGAAATTCATGCAAATTCAAACACCAGATTGGGTTAAACACGCCATCTTCTACCAAATTTTCCCCGACAGATTCGCCAGAAGTAACCAACCCCACAAACGCCTGTTACGTGAAGCACGTTGGGAAGATTGGGAAGCAATGCCCACACTGCAAGGTTACAAAGGCGGTGATTTATGGGGAATTATAGAGCAATTAGACTACATCCAAGACCTAGGCATTAACGCCATTTACTTCACACCGATATTTCAATCTGCCAGTAATCACCGCTATCACACCCATGATTATTATCAAGTAGACCCCATGCTAGGGGGCAATTCAGCCTTTAAAGAATTACTAGATGCAGCCCACCAAAGAAATATTAAAGTTGTTCTCGATGGAGTATTTAATCATGCCAGCCGAGGATTTTTCTTCTTTCACGACATTTTAGAAAATGGCCCTCATTCCCCGTGGCTGAATTGGTTCAAAATTGAAGGCTGGCCGCTTGCACCATACACCGGTGAATTACCCGCCAACTACGTAGGTTGGGCTGATAACCGCGCCTTGCCTGTATTTAATCATGACAACCCAGAAGTCCGGGAATATATCATGGAAATTGCCGAATATTGGATAAAATTCGGTATCGATGGCTGGCGGTTGGATGTACCATTTGAAATTAAAACCCCTGGTTTTTGGCAAGAATTTCGCGATCGCGTCAAAGCCATTAACCCCGATGCTTATATTGTGGGGGAAGTGTGGGGAGATTCCCGTGAATGGCTAGATGGTACACAATTTGACGGCGTGATGAACTATTTATTTGCTGGGCCGACCATTGCCTTTGCCGCAGGCGATCGCGTAGTCTTAGAACAAGTCCAAGACCGCGACTATCAACCATACCCGCCCTTATTTGCAGCTGAGTACGCCGCCAAAATTGAAGAATTACTGCAACTTTACCCCTGGGAAATTCAGCTAACTCAACTCAATCTACTCGCCAGTCACGACACAGCAAGGTTAATTAGCATTGCTGGTGGCGATAAAGCTAGTGTGGAACTAGCCACCTTTTTATTACTAACCTTTCCCGGTGCGCCTAGTATCTATTATGGTGATGAAGTTGGTTTACCGGGAAAACTAGACCCCGATTCCCGTCGAGGGTTTCCCTTAGAAGCTAACTGGGATAAAGAGATTTATCATACTCACCGCCAATTAATTGCTTTACGCCATACTTATCCAGCTTTACGCATAGGTGACTATAAAGTTATCTCGGCACAGGGAGCTATCTACATTTTTACCCGTACTTTAGGGACAGAAGAATTAATTATTGCTGTAAATGTTGGTACAGCATCAGCACAAACTGATGTAGATGTTACGAATTTCCAGACTCAAACCAAGCAATTGTTATACGGTACAGCAGAATTTAATTGGCATAGTGAAGGAGAAACAAAACAACTATCGTTAAATATTCCCCCACGTAGTGGTTGCATCCTAGGTTGAGGGAAGTAGGGAATGGGGAGATGGAGGAAAAGAAATTATACGAATATTCTCTCCCTGTCACCTGTCACCTGTCACCTGTCACCTGTCACCTATCTCCCCGCAACCATTGCCGGCATCAACACTGCATCGATCACATGAATTACACCATTATCAGCAAGGATGTCTGTTTGTAGAATTTTTGCATCATTCACAGTAATTCCATCGTTGCTAGATTCAATGGCTAAAATAGATCCTTCCAGAGTTTCTGCTTCTTCAATTTGCACCAAGTCATCAGACCGGACATCACCAAAGGCTATATGATACGCTACAATTTTCTTCAACTTAGGGATGTCTTGCAGTAGTGAATCTAAAGTTCTCTCTGGTAGCTTTGCAAAAGCCTCATCAGTAGGTGCAAACAAAGTAAAAAAACTAGGACTTTTGAGAGTATCTATGATTTGTGCAGCTTCAGCCACCTGCAACAACTTCTTGAAATTACCAGCTTTGGCAGCAGTTTCTACAATGTCAGCCATAATATTTGGTTAATTTATTGACTACCCTGTTACCACCAACTTATAGACAGACAAAAGTAATTGACCTCTATCAAGAGAAAGGTTGCAAAGTTTCACGAGGTTTCTCTAAGGTTTTTAATAAGGTATCATCTATTGCTAGATAATTTATTTTGCTGTATAAGGTAGTGAAGAGTGATGCGTAATAATACGTAGCTTACCATTGTCGTCCTTAAAGAACTGCAAAGTTTTATCCACTGAGATCGTCTTACCTTGTTTGTCCGTAAATATCACATTTCCCATCGTAGTAGCCGTATTGCCAGTGATGAAAATCCCTGCATTTTTCATCTCTACTTTGCGCCAGCCTCTCAATGCAAAACCCTCGTCCTTTGGGAAAGCTGGATCATCTCCCACAAAGTACGCCAAAGCTCCTGCACGGGTAGTACGGAAGGTCTGGGGAGCGATCGCGAGGGTTGGTTTGAAAAGAACGGGACCGAATTGATAACCGTAGGCATCGTCAATTACCTTTGTAGTTCCACGTGAAACCAAGTACACATGATTGGCGATCGCAATTTTGTTGCTAGTTATGCTCCCCATAGCTGTCACCAGATTTTTTTTCTACTCCACAGAAGAAGTTCCGAAGCGATAGCCCTTACCATAAACGGTGTGAATCAAAGTTATTTCCTTACCTACTTCAATTTTGCGCCGTAATAGCCGAATTAATGCAGCTATCACATTACTGCTGGGTTGTTCTTCATCTTGCCAGAGATATTGCATAATCTGAGCGTGAGTTAATAACTGTCCGGTATGTTCCATAAAATATTGCAACAGCTGGCTTTCCTTCTGCGATAGTTCAATTACTCGTCCTTGACGGTAGGCGACTTGGTTTTCACAATCAAGTTCTAAATCAGCTACACTTAATCTTCCCGTTGTCGCTTCATAACTGTGCGAACCAGAACGACGCAACAAAGCACGGACTCTAGCCAACAACTCCCGCAATTCAAATGGTTTAACTAAATAGTCATCTGCACCAGCATCTAAGCCTGCTACTCTGTCATCTAGAGTATCCTTGGCAGTGAGAAACAACACAGGGGTAACTTTTCCTTGGTGACGTAATTCTTGGCAAATCTCCAAGCCGGTTTTTCCCGGCAGCATCCAATCTAAAATCAGTAAGTCGTAACTGCCTGATTGTGCCATCTCCCTGCCCATTGCACCATTATAGGTCGCATCGACAGTGTAACCCTCACGCGTCAACACGCGACTTAAAGGGTCAGTGAGTTCTACTTCATCATCAACTAATAAAATTCTCATGCTGCTTGGGGTAAGCAATAGAGATATTCTCAATATTATTGAATTGCTTAGACAAGGACATTTTATCAAGTGTCCATAGCCAAGGATACCAAGAAAGAGAATGTTAACTGTTGCATTGCCGAAAGGGGAACTACTCAAAAATAGCATCCGCCTCCTGCAAACTGTAGGATTGGATTTTAGTGCTTTTTTAGATTCAGGAAATCGCCAACTTCAAATTACTGATGCTAGTGGACAAGCTAAAGGATTATTAGTTAGAGGACAAGATGTGCCTGTGTATGTGGAATACGGTCAGGCACAATTTGGTATTATTGGTTACGATGTTATCCGAGAAAAAAAGCCCCAAGTCGCCCATTTAGTTGATTTGCAGTTTGGCTATTGTCGAATGTCGGTAGCCGTGAAAGCTTCTAGTCCCTACAAATTACCTGTAGATTTACCACCGCATAGTAGGGTTGCTTCTAAATATGTTAATTGTGCCAATGAATACTTTGATAGTTTAGATTTACCTGTGGAAATAGTGCCGCTTTATGGTTCTGTAGAACTCGGCCCCATTACGGGGATGTCTGAGGCGATCGTTGATATAGTTTCTACAGGACGAACTTTAAAAGACAATGGACTCGTTGAAATTACTACCTTGTATGAAAGCACAGCACGGTTAATTGCTCATCCCCTTAGTTATCGGCTTAATACGGGTAACTTATATAATTTAGTTGAGCGTCTCAGAGAGGCAGTCTTAACACCAGCTTAATCGATGAAAAATCAATTTTTTTAGCTAATATCCCCGATTTTCTTGGAAAGTCGGGGATTTACTTTTAATACAATTCAGTGAAGCGATCGCATACAACTAAGCCTTCTCCTACACTAATAGGACTTACGCACAAATTACGCAATAACCTTCGCGTAGCGTGCGCATACCACAGAGACGCAGAGAACACGGAGATATAAGGGTTTGAGAGAGTTTTTGCGTAAGTCCTGACTAACCTAAAAAAGCCTTGTTTCTGTTGGGTTTTGTTCTTCAACCCAACTTACGCCAATTTTAGCTTTTTGTGTATTGAGTTAAGTTATTTAAATTAATTTTTCTATACTGAGATTAGTGCAAATTTTTATCCTATAAATAAGTATTTAAATCAAATTTTGTTTCATTTTGTAACAAAACTCTAACTTGCAACAAAGAGTCGGGAGTAGAGAACCTGACATCGGTATTTATTTCAATTTTTTAAGCAAAGTTTTATGAAATTCCACTCTAATCATCAGGAACAGGCGAGACTGGCTGCTCTACGCCAGTACCAAATTTTAGATACTAAACCAGAAGAAGCTTATGACAATCTGGCTCATTTAGCTGCCTTTATTTGTGGCACATCTATAGCTTTAGTTAATTTTATTGATGAACATCGTCAGTGGTTTAAGGCAAAATTGGGTTTAGATGTACCAGAAATGCCTCGTAATGTAGGATTCTCTTACCTATGTCAAGAAAAACATGGTGTTGTAGTGATTCCTGATGCTTTGGCTGACGATCGCCTAGCGACTAACCCAGTAGTAACTGCATATCCATATGTGCGCTTTTACGCAGGTGTACCTTTAATAACTCCCGAAGGTCAGATGTTGGGAACTCTGTGTGTAATTGATCAACAACCCAAACAATTGAGTCAACAACAAATTGACTCGCTTATAGCATTGAGCCGCTTAGTCATCGACCAACTGGAACTAAGGCGCAATATGGCTAATGTAGCTCAGATGAGCGAGAAATTGATTAATCAAGAGCAAACAGCACGTATAGAATCGGAAATAATAAGCGATCGCATTAGTAATATACTCGAAAGTATCACCGATGCCTTTTTCGCCCTAGATCAACAGTGGCGATTTACCTACATCAATAGTCAAGCAGCCAAGCTGTTGGAAAGAAACCAAACTGAGTTACTAGGTCAAAATATCTGGGAAACATTTCCAGGTATATTAGGCACTTCATTTGAGCGAGAATATCACAGAGCAATGCCTGCGGCAGGCTGCGCCAACGCACAAAAGGTCAGCATCCAATTTGAGGAGTTATATCCACCGCTAGATAAATGGTTTGCAGTCCACGTCTACCCTAATAAAGACGGCTTATCTGTTTATTTCCAAGATATTACAGAAAAACATCACACAGCCTCAGCACTCAAAGAAAGTGAAGAACGTTGGCAGTTAGCATTGCAAGGCAATAATGATGGGATTTGGGATTGGAATCTCAAAACTAATCAAGTCTTCTTTTCTCTGCGCTGGAAACAGATGTTGGGATACGAAGACCACGAAATTACTAACCATATAGAAGAATGGTCAAAGCGAGTGCATCCCGATGATTTAGATTGGGTGATGCAAGCCATTCAAGATCATTTTGACCGCAGAACACCGTATTACATTACAGAGCATCGCGTACAGTGTAAAGACGGTAACTATAAATGGATTCTAGATCGAGGACAGGCACGTTGGGATGAAACAGGTAACATAGTGCGAATGGTTGGTTCGCATACAGATATTACAGAGCGCAAACAGGCAGAAGAAGAACTAAGATGGCAAAATCGGCGATCGCAACTTTTTGCAGAAATTACGGTTAAAATCCGCGAGACGCTGCAAATTGAAGAAATTTTACAAACATCAGTCCAGGAAGTCCAAAAGCTCCTGCAAGCCGACCGAGTTTTGATGTTTAGGCTATGGCCTGATGGTTCAGGAATAGTGGAACAGGAAGCAGTCTTACCAGGTTGGCCTGTAGTGCTAGGACAAAAAATTCTCGACCCTTGCTTTCAACACGACTATATAGAAAAATATCGCCAAGGTAGAGTCAGTGCAATTATGGATGTTGCACAAGCAGATATTCACGATTGCCATCGAGAATTTTTGCAACACTTTGGCGTAAAAGCTAATCTTGTCGTACCAATTCTGCACCGAGAAGGAATTTGGGGTTTGCTAATTGCTCACCAATGTAACGCTCCTCGCCATTGGAGTAAATTCGAGTTGGACTTATTGCAACAGTTAGCTAACCAAATGGGGATAGCCTTATTTCAAGCGCAGTTACTAGAACAACAAACCCGCCAAAGTCAAGAACTCGCTCGTTCTAATGCTGAATTAGAAAGTTTTGCCTACGTCGCTTCCCATGACTTGCAAGAACCATTAAGGATGGTGACTAGTTATTTACAGTTACTAGAACGTCGCTACAAAAATCAACTAGACAGTACAGCAGAACAGTTTATTAACTATGCTGTTGATGGGGCGCAACGAATGCAAACCTTAATCAACGATTTATTAAACTATTCTCGTTTAACAACCCGTGGACAACCCTTTGTCTCCGTTGATTGTGCGGTGATTTTAGAACGGGTAAAAACCAATCTCAAAATAGCCATTGAAGAATCTGGAGTAGTCATCACCCATGATCCTTTACCCACAGTTACCGCAGATCCAACTCAGTTAACCCAAGTTTTGCAAAACTTAATTGCTAACGCCATCAAATTCCGCCGAGAAATTCCCCTGCAAATTCATATCGGAGTAGTTAAGGAAGGAGAGGAGCAGGAGAGTAGGGGAGAATCTCAGCACCAGCTAAAAGCCGCGCTGACACAACCGGCTAAAAGCCGCGCTACCGCTAACACTACTCAACACTCCCATTGGCTTTTTTCTGTCCGAGACAACGGAATAGGTATAGAAGAACAATATATTGAACGAATTTTTGTAATTTTTCAACGCCTACATGGAAGAAATAAATATCCAGGTACAGGCATCGGGTTATCAATTTGTAAGAAAATTATTGAACGCCACGGTGGTCAGATATGGGTTGAGTCTGAACCAGGTAAAGGCTCAGTTTTCTACTTTACAATTCCAGAACAATCAGGTCAACAATCGTAATCAGCACAACAAATATGATACCAATTCAGGTTTTGTTAGTAGAAGACAATCCGGGAGATGTCGAACTTACACGTATTGCCTTAGAAGATAGCAAAATATCAGTTAATCTCAATGTGGTAGAAGATGGTGTAGAAGCAATGGCATTTCTCAGAAAACAAGAAAAATATGCCGATGTACCTCATCCAGATATAGTGCTACTTGATTTAAATTTACCTAGAAAAGATGGGCGAGAAGTATTAGCAGAGATTAAAACTGATCAACATCTCAAACGTATTCCTGTCGTCGTTTTGACAACTTCTCAAGCTGAAGAAGATATTCTCAAAGCTTATAACCTATCGGCTAATTGTTATATAGCCAAACCAGTTGATTTTGACCAATTCGTTAGAATTGTACAATCGATAGAAAACTTTTGGTTTGCGATCGTCAAACTGCCACCGGAGTAAAGACTATGGCAGATAAAATTATTCAAGTTTTATTAGTAGAAGATAATCCTGGTGATGCTTTTTTAATTCAAGAGTTAATCAAAGAAGTCAACGCAGTTAGAGTAAATTTACACACAGTTGAGCAGTTGTCAGAAGCATTTAACCTGTTAGCCAGTAACGCTAGTAGCGGGTTAAGTAAATGCTTTGATGTCATGCTATTAGACTTGTCTTTACCTGATAGCCAAGGAATTGAAACCTTTATTAGAGCTAATAGCCAGGCCAAAACAATTCCCATCATTGTCCTGACTGGTATAGATGATGAAACATTAGCATTAAGAGCCATGCAGGAAGGAGCGCAGGATTATTTAGTCAAAGGACAAGTGACTGGCGACTTATTAGTCCGCTCTATGCGATATGCTATTGAACGCCAACGCGTAGAAGATGAACTTCGTCAAAGTGAAGAGCGATTCCGGGTAGCCTTAAAAAATTCTCCGATTTTTGTTTTCAACCAAGATAGAGACTTACGTTATACCTGGGTTTATAACCAAAGAGCTGGGTGGACAGAACAAGCAATGTTGGGTAAAAAAGATTGTGAAATCATGCCCCATGCAGATGCCCAAGCTCTCACTGCAATTAAATATAATGTTTTAACTACAGGTATAGGTACTCGTGCAGAAGTATCGATTACAACCAGCAAAAGTATTCGATATTACGATTTGACTGTTGAGCCATTGCGGAATGAATCCCAAGAAATTATCGGGATAACTTGCGCCAGTATTGATATTACTGAACAACAAATTGCTTTACAAGAACGCCACTTAGCAGAAGCAAAAATCCGCGAACAAGCTGCATTACTAGACATTACCACTGATGCGATTTGTGTACGCGATTTACAAAATCAGATCCTTTTTTGGAATAAAGGGGCAGAAAATTTATACGGCTGGCAAGTTCAAGAGGTGATAGGAAAAAATGCCAGTGAATTGTTATTTTATGAACCATCCCCAGAAGTTGAAATTGCTCTACTACACGTTATCTCCCAAGGTAACTGGCAAGGAGAGTTAAACAAAGTTACTAAAAATGGGAGAGAAATTTTAGTAGCTAGTCGCTGGAGTTTAGTTCGTGATGAGTACGGACAACCTAAATCAATTCTTTCCGTTGATACAGATATTACTCAGAAGAAACATCTAGAAGCGCAATTGCTGCGTACTCAACGCCTAGAAAGTATAGGAACTTTGGCTAGTGGTATCGCTCATGATCTGAACAATATCCTGACACCAATTTTAGCTGGTGCGCAATTATTACCTCTAAAATTTCCCGATGCAGATGAACGCACTCAACATTTATTAGAGATTTTAGAAATTAATGCTAAACGTGGCGCAGATTTAGTGAAGCAGGTGTTGTCTTTTGCCAGAGGCGTAGAAGGTAAACGCATCACTTTGCAACTCAGACACATTATTGTAGAACTGTCCAAAATTCTCAAAGAAACATTTCCCAAATCTATCAAAATTGTCACAGATGTTTCCAAGGAATTATGGACGGTTTGTGGAGATAGTACGCAACTCCATCAAGTGATGATGAATCTATGTGTTAATGCCCGTGATGCTATGCCGGATGGTGGAACTCTTACTATTACGGCGGAAAATTTACTTATCGATGAAAACTATGTTCGCATGAACTTAGAAGCCAAACCTGGCCCTTATATAGTAGTGACAGTCTCAGATACGGGTGTTGGGATACCAGAGGAACACTTAGATCGTATTTTTGAACCATTCTTTACTACCAAAGCAGTAGGAAAAGGTACAGGGTTAGGACTTTCTACTTTAATTGGGATTGTCAAAAGCCACGGTGGTTTTGTGAATGTAGACAGTGAAGTAGGACGTGGTACTACATTCAAAGTTTACTTACCAGCAGTGGGAGGTACAGAAATATTTAGTCCAGATGAGTTGATACCACCTATAGGACAGGGCGAATTGATTTTGATTGTAGATGATGAGCCTGCAATCAGGGATATTACGAGAACATCTTTAGAAAGCCACCAATACCAAGCCTTAGTTGCTAGTGATGGGATTGAGGCGATCGCAATTTACGCCAAATATGCAGATAAAATTAGTGCTATACTCGTTAATCTCATGCTCCCAGGACTGGATGGTTTAACTACTATCCGCACGTTGAAAAAAATTAACCCCGATGCCAGAATTATTGCTACCAGTGGGCTAATCGCTAAAAATAAACTGGGGGAAATAGTCAACACTGGTGCGGCAGCATTTTTACCTAAACCCTATACTATCAATGAGTTGTTGTTGGCTTTAAACCAAGTGATAACGTGACTAGCACCGCTACGCGGAAGTCAAAAATCAAAAGTCAAAAGTCAAAAGTCAAAACGAAGACAATGTAAGGGTTTTATTTATTTGGAATGGGTGGTTTCTCTGACAAAGTTTGGCGGGACGGAAACCGACACCGCCACGCCACTTGCTACAGCCGAGCAAACCCCGGTAACGCAGTGGCTCAACTCTGCGCTATTTACGCCGTGCTGTACTAGTCATTGGTCATTCTCCTCTGCTACCCCTCATTTGATTGCCATTCTGATTTAGATAGGGCGTAGTACACGACATCTTGACCGTAGTAGTGAGCGTGCTTTTGATACTTCATCCCCACTTTCTCAATTACCCGTCTAGATGCTATGTTTTCTGGACGCGCGATCGCTACTATTCGATCTAACTTAACTTTCAAAAAACCGTACTTTAATGTCGCCTGAGATGCTTCTGTACCCAACCCCATATTCCAATAGGACTTGTCCAATACGTACCCAAGTTCAACTTCCGGGGTGGTGTCTAAAAAACCTAGTCCACAACGACCAATCATTTTACCGCTATCTTTGTAAACAACTGCCCACATTCCCAAGTTGTGTTCTTGCCAGTGTTGGATGTGTTTAATTAGACTAGCTTGAGTTTGAGCTTTGGTTCTGGGGGAAAGATACCTCATGACTTCTGCATCGGAGTAGAGGCGAAATAAACTATCAAAGTCATCTAGAGAAAAATGCCTCAATATCAATCGAGTGGTTTCTATCTCAGGCATGGCATCAAAAAAGGTCAGAGTGTTACCTTCAGACAAGTGTTTCTACGACGATAAAAATTAATATAATGCTCATACTATGAGCATCTACCAATCATCTTCCAAATCTTACAGAAAAGACCGTTGGCGTAACAATGACTGGCGACTATTTCTACGTCTAGTTCCTTACGCCCGCCGTAGTGGCAAATTGCTGATCCTCGCGATTTTGCTGCTGTTACCTCTTGCCCTTGCTAACGCAGTACAGCCCCTATTAATTGGACAGGCTGTATCCCTGATTCGCAATGAACCCAGTACCTACGAGTTCTTGAGCAATCGTCCTTTGTCCCAAGGGTTAAATATCCTGATCGGATTATTGTTCACTATGATTGTGCTGCGATTAATCCTTACAGGTTTTCAGGGTTATTTACTACAGAATATAGGGCAGAAAATCACCGCCGGCATTCGTCAAGATTTATTTCATCATGTAACATCACTGGCGGTAAGATTTTTTGACCGTACACCTGTCGGTAAATTAGTCACTCGACTCACCAGCGATGTGGAAGTCTTAGGTGATGTGTTCTCCACTGGGGCTATTGGCATCGTTTCAGATGTGTTTTCGATGCTGGTAATCTTGGGTTTGATGTTTTCTATCCAGTGGCAACTTGCTAGTTTATTACTGGTGATGTTAATCCCTGTGACTTGGTTAACCATTTATTTTCAGCGACGATATCGTCAAGCTAATTACAAAGCACGGGAAGAATTATCAATGTTAAATTCTCAGCTACAGGAAAATGTGCTGGGAATTAACGTCGTGCAGTTGTTCCGGCGAGAAAAGTATAACGCTGAGTTATTTCGCACGACTAACGAACGCTACAACCAGCAAGTCGATGAAACTATTTTTTACGATTCTGCGGTTTCTGCCACTTTAGAATTAATTGGCTTAATTGCGATCGCCGGAGTTTTAGGTTTAGGTGGTTGGTTACTGTTAGGCAATAACTTGACCTTTGGGACTCTATCTGCATTCATTTTATATGCCCAGCGATTGTTTGACCCTTTGCGGGATTTTGCCGAGAAATTCACTGTGATTCAAGCCGGGTTCACAGCAATGGAACGTGTTAGCGATATTTTAGATGAACCGATAGAAATTAGCGATCGCATCAATCCCCGTCTTTCCGTCCTAGATACCCAATTCGGTTACATTGATGAAATCATCGCCAATTTAGAATCAGAAGACACCAAGCCAACACCAACCTTGGGAGAAATCCGGTTTGAACACGTTTGGTTTGCCTACAAAGACGATGATTATGTCATTAGAGATTTAGATTTTGTCATTCATCCCGGTGAAAAAGTCGCACTAGTAGGGCCGACAGGTGCAGGTAAAAGTTCTATTATTCGGCTGTTGTGTCGTCTTTATGAACCCACCCAAGGACGCATTCTTGTAGATGGTGTAGATATTCGGGAGTTACCCCAAGCAGAACTGCGTCGTTACATGGCAGTAATTTTACAAGAAGGCTTCTTGTTTGCTGGTGATGTTAAAAGTAACATTACTTTGGGTGATTACTATAGCTTTGAAGAGATTCAAGCAGCTGCTGAAAAAACAAATATTGCCGAATTTATTGGACAATTACCTGCAAGTTATAACACCCAATTACGAGAACGGGGGACAAATCTATCTAGTGGACAAAAGCAACTTTTAGCCTTTGCCCGTGCAGCTATTCGTAACCCCCAAATTCTGGTTTTAGATGAAGCAACCGCTAGTCTAGATGTTGGAACAGAGGCTTTAGTTCAAGAAGCTCTAAACGAGTTATTAATCGGACGAACTGCAATTATTATTGCTCACCGCTTGTCTACAATTCGCAATGTGGATCGAATTTTTGTCTTGAAGCGAGGCGAATTAATCGAACAAGGTAGCCATGAAGAATTATTAAAATCAGGAGGGCTTTATTCTACCTTGCACAACCTGCAAATGTTGGGAACTTAATCTTTAAGTAAAATTAAGTTAAGAATCAATACAAAATTATGACTACAAGCTTACCCAGCATTACAGAAATTATACCAGTAGTATTGCAATTGCCGAGTGCGATCGCCATGAGTGACGACCAATTTTATGAATTTTGTCAACTCAATCACGATTTAAATATCGAACGCAATGCTATTGGAGAATTAGTAATTATGCCCCCAACTGGTTCTGAAACTAACCAACGTAACTTTGACTTGATTGTTCAGTTAGGCATTTGGACAAAGCAAGATAGTACAGGTGTAGGGTTTGGTTCTAGTGGTGGGTTTACTTTGCCAAATGGTGCAGTACCTTCTCCTGATGCAGCTTGGATAAAACGCACTCGCTGGGAAGCCATACCATTAGAATTGCGAAAGAAATTTGCACCAATTTGTCCTGAGTTTGTCATTGAATTGCGTTCTGAAACTGATAATTTAAGAACCTTGCAAGACAAGATGCAAGAATATATAGATAACGGCACACAACTAGGTTGGTTAATTGATAGAAAACAACGCCAAGTTTTTATTTATCGTCCGAATATTCAAGTTGAAATATTAAATAATCCTCAGACAATTTCTGGTGAACCTCTATTACCTGGCTTTGTTTTGGATTTACGTCCAGTTTGGTAAAGAATCTATTTCAAAATATGAAATAAAATTTATAATGATATAACTATTTCATTACCCAAATCTTTCTAGAAAATCTGTGAGCAAATTTTGGTTGTTAAAAGTAGCTCGAATAGTATCACCATTATTGTAATCAACAATAACTTCAAATTTTTCAAATTTACCAACTGGACTATCTAATTTAATGTTATTGAGTCCAGTAATAGCATCATTAATGTTATCAAATTTATATCTATTTCCAAAAAGTGGGATGACAATTATTTGATCAATGTAACGCTCAAGCGAATTTCTCAAATTTTCCATAAACCTATCAATTTCTTCTTGAGAAACTCGCATTAATGCCTGCCGCAGTTTCTCTTTGTCTAAGCTAGTAAGACTATCGAGTTTCCTAAAAGCTATCGTATATTGTTCATCAGGCGTATTTTCATCAAAAGCAACATCAAACTCGATTTCTGCAAAAGCTGCTACTACACCCTTGTAAGGAATATAAATCACCGCAAAGCCATTATTTTTCAACTGTTCTAATGCTGGTTTTGTAAAATCTCCAGCTAATACTACACCATAAAATGGTGCGGATAGATGATGAACTTCAATAATAGGTAATATAGCTCCTTGAATTTCCTGAGCCTTATTTTTTGAATGTTTTGTGTATCTACGCCATGCAGATTCAATAAATGCAACAGGTCGGCCAAGTTTATTATCTGAACCATCGACTTCAATCACAAAATCGAGGTCATGCTTGTTGCCATACTTATCTTCCCAAGTAACCTTTTTTCCGCTTCTAGCTGGACGAGAGCGTTGCCAATCAAGATAATAGCTCTTGGCTTGGGCAAACTGTTGCAATTGAGGTTTAAGAATATCGTAGAGTACTATATCTTCAAGTAGTTTACCTAGTGCTTGACCAAACTTGTGTGATGGTGACTGTGCCATAATTTCACTTTCTATCCAAAGCCTACCTTCGTGTAGTGGAATATTATGTTTTCTATTTTTCCACTTGACGTTACGTTCTCTAATCTTTTCAAATGACCAGAGGTAAAATCCAGCTTCATTTGCTAATTTTCCCAGCCATTTTTCTACAGGGACATATACTCCATACGGTGCTGAATCTCCTACTACAAAACAAATCTTGCCATCAGAGGCTGTAACTCTGCGAAGAGCATGAAATACAGCACCCATATCTGTAAAGTAGGCAGCAATCATTGTGTGATAAGCCTTATTTCCTCCTTTAGTTTCTCTGACTATTTCTAACTCTTTACAAACAGGAATTAGCTCATCTCGAATTGGTTCAAGGATAGGATTAGCTATCAAAGTATCTAACTTGAGCTTATCCTTTGATACGTGTTGTGAATTTGAACGAATGAGAAACTTACGCACTGTGTCATGTAAATCACTCCAAGAGTTAACCTCACCCCAGAATGTCATTTCCAAGCGTGTAGCATCAGCATAGTCATAGTTGTTTGCATAAGGTGGAGAAGTAATTACTAAATCTACTGATTGATTTGGAATACCTTCTAAAACTCTTGCATCTTCCTGCAGGAAGGTAGCTTGAGTTTCTTTTCTCAGACATTGCATATAGTGCATATCTTGTTGCATTAAAGCCACTTGATTATCGAATGCAACCAGTGGTTCACAAGTCTTAACTTTTCGTTTATTTGGCAGAATATATTGCCATTGAGCCGTGCCAACATAGCTTGATGACCGTAAAGTAGCACAAATTGCTAAAAAAACTAGAGCCTGTAAATCTTCGCTTAGGGTTGGAGCTAAATTTAAATAAGCTTGCCTGATTTTAAACAGATATATTAGTACATCCTCGGTGTAGCATTTGCTGAGTAATACTGGAATCTTTTCTGGAAGTTTTAGCTGCAAACTAGCGGCAATATTTTTAATCTCAGTGATTGCTTCTAAAAACTTATGTATCGGTATATTCCATGAAAGCTTACCTTTTGCAAGGCGGTACACAAAAGGATGTGCTTCAATTCCGTAGGAATTCACGCCCAGCTTATCAGCCGCAATACAAACCGTACCAGATCCAGCAAATGGATCAAGGACAATTTGAGGTTCAAGTTCTGTAATTACTTCTTCAACCCAAGTTGCGGAAAAGCCAGCAGAATATCTAAACCACCTATGAATAGGCAGTTTCATGTTATCTGTGAATGTGCCTGTTCTTTCTGTAATAGCTTTTGATTGAATATTATTGCAAAATGCAGGCATCAAATTTAAAATTTCTAGTTTAGAGTGCTTACTAATTCTAAATTAATTCGGATCTAGGTCAATATATTGGAGCGAAGCTAAGTCTGGTACTTGCTAATTTTATCCTTACGCAAATTTATATGTTTTAATGAAAAATACCTGAGATAAAGCAAACCATAAAAAAAGCGGGCTAACCGCTATGAATTGGTTAACCCGATCAGCTTTGGGAACGCGCAGAGAAATTGTTATTGCAATACTAATTTCACGTTGGCGTTTTGCAAACCGCGCTGTTTTACTTCAGCCAAGGTTTTGTTAACTGCGTATTTTTGGTTAATGGAGTTGATCAACTCGGTTTGGTTGTGCTTCTTAGCAACACCCCACAGGTCAGCGATTAGGTCAAAAGAACCATCGCTGTTGCGAGACCAGCCCAAGTCATATTCGCCTTCCAATACTGCAACGATGTCGGAACGAAGACGCTGACCGTTATAACCGCGTACATCAGCTTCTGTTTTTACGCTGATACCGAGGTCGCGCAAGGAAGCTTTGAGGATTTCGGCATCGGTGATTTTGGTGCGAAGAGTGCTAAAATGAGACATTTGGGTTTCCTCCAATGAGAAGAGTGAGAAGTTAGGACAACGGTTTGTTTTTAGAGAGCCGCGATTATCGGGGTGCGGCTTTTTTCGTAACTGCTAGCGGGTTGGCTAGCCTTTCCCCCTGGGTTAGCAAGGGAAAGCTTTTAAAACTCCATTCGCTGATATTCAGCAACGGAGGCTGCGGCTGGTCTGGCTCGCTGTCTAGCCCAATCTCTGAGGGCTGTGACTTGTTCTTGCATCGTGCGAGACAGTGGCAAAGTTGCTTTGAGCGCAGCAATAATATCTAGTTGGGTGAACTCGCGGTCTTGGGCAAAAGCTTCGTACATTGCCGCAATTAACGCTTGTTCAATTTCTGCCCCAGAAAAACCATCAGACATCTTGGCTAGTTGTTCCAAGTCGAAGCGGGTGATGTCTTCACGACGTTTGTTGAGGTGGATCTTGTAGATATCACACCGTTCTTCAGGTGTGGGCAGATCCACAAAGAAAATTTCATCGAAACGACCTTTCCTCAAAAATTCTCCAGGTAAGCGTTCTACTCGGTTGGCTGTAGCCATCACAAACACTGGGGATTTCTTCTCTTGCATCCATGTGAGGAAAGACCCAAATATTCTGCTAGATGTACCACCGTCAGAATCACCAGAACCGGAACTTCCAGCAAAGGATTTATCTAACTCGTCGATAAACAGAATCGCCGGGGAGATGGATTCTGCTGTTTTGAGAGCGTTCCGCAGGTTGGCCTCACTTCGTCCCACCATTGAGCCGTCGTAAACTCGACCCATATCCAAACGCAACAGTGGTAAACCCCACAGGCGGGACGTTGTTTTAGCAATTAATGACTTACCACAACCAGGAACACCTAGAATTAACATCCCTTTTGGTTGGGGTAAACCATATTCTCTGGCTCTTTCCGTAAAGGCGTTAGAGCGTTGTTTGAGCCATTTCTTTAACTCTTCTAAGCCACCTACAGCATCGATGGTTGCATCTTCTTCGATGTATTCTAAGATACCATTGCGTCGAATTAGTTGCTTTTTCTCAGATAGAACTATATCTACTTCTTCTTCTGTCAGCCGCCCTGTGGTGACTTGCGCCTTACGATAGACTTTCTCAGATTCATCTTTAGTTAAGCCCAAAGCCGCCCTGAGAAGTTTTTCGCGTGCTTCTGTCGTCAAGCGTCGTCCGCGATGCTGTTCGAGATGTTGAGTTAATACTTTATTTAACTCTGACATATCGGGTAGTTGAAAGTCTAAAACCACAACTTCCTTTTCCAGTTCGATGGGTACTTGTTGCATAGGTGACATCAAAATGATGTTCTTTTGCATACCCTTGAAGCTGGCGATCGCATCACGTAATGACCTTGTGGTTGCGGGAGCATCAATAAATGGATGTAAATCTTTAAGAATAAATATACCAGGTTCTTTCTGCCGGATGATCCAGTCGATCGCCGCCTCTGGGGAAACGGTGTTGTGTTGGCTTACACTCCGGGGTTGACCATACTCCACGATGCCATGAGTTACTGTCCACACGTACACTCGGCGTTGGGGTCTTAACATTTGGGCAATTGTGGAAATTGCTAGCTCTGCCCTTTCTTCCTCGGAGGTCACAAGGTAGATTAGTGGGTATTGAGCTTGAATGAGAATATTGAGCTCTTCTTTCATAAATCGACCTTCTGGAGACCCTAGTACAGTAAAGACATCGTTTTGTTGATGACAACAACCGAAATTATGAATTACTTATCTAATTCCTACCTAGCAAGGAACTAATTCTTCCTCACCCTTGGGATGGGTTTCTGCTTGTGCCATCTCATCAAGAGAAAGATGATCTTGGCCAATTACCCCTGGCTGACTTCCTAAACCAACTAATTCCCCATCTTTTAATACCAGTGAACTTTCACAATTGGGACAAGAATAAACTTTATGCGTCCTTCCGTAAGCTGAAGCTTCAACTTCATCAACTATATCTGAGTTAGTTAGGTAGAAAAAAATGGCACGTTCAGCTAGTTCTGACATTCGCTCGGAATCGATTGCTGACCGAATCTTCAGCTTTTTGTGCAGTTCTGCCGATAAATACAACGTAACCTTTTGCTTAGTTTGCATATAACTATTTAGTGGTCTTACCCGGGTATGTATATCACGTTATCGGCTGTTCTCTTTGTTGTCAAGACGTCAAAACGTTTTGACGGCTATTTTGTTACTCTTCTTTACAATTTGCTCTTGTTTGTGACAAAGATTATGACTAACCTAAGTTATCTAAGCAACTAAACTATTAATCAGATCCAAGTAGAGACAAATGATTAAATTTATCTCTAAAATCCTTTATCTACAATTACTTCTAGCTTTTAAACCAGGTAGAATCATGTCTACTTTGGCAGCAAAAGCTCTGGGAGTCCAACGGATTTTTTATACTAAAGCTACCCGGAGGAATGCAGCGATCGCTTTATTGTTGATCCTGTACGGCTGTTTTACTCCCAGCTTGGATGTCACAAATACTACCTGGAAAATATATAAAAATTCGCGCTATGGCTTTGAGTTTCCCTATCCCAGCAACTGGAAGACTCTAGCAACACCGACGAACGCCGATGGCATTGTTTTCGCCTCACCCAAAAACAACTCTGTAGAAATTCGAGCCTGGGCGAGTAATCAAATACTAGAGTCCATAACCACACAAAAACCTAACTTTCAAACGACTCAAGGTTTAACGGGAATATTAGAGGTAGAAGTGGATAGTGCTGTTAGTGCAATGACGCTGACACTGACACAAAATCAGGTGCAATATAATTGGCAAGGACGCGCTCCCAGTCAAGAATTAAAAAATTACTATCCCTTGTTTTATTACATAGCCCAACAGTATCGGATTCCTCAGTAGCGAAGCAAGGGAAGATGAAAAGTGCTGAGTTCCGAGTGCTGAGTGCTGAGTTCCGAGTGCTGAGTTCCGAGTGCTGAGTTCCGAGTGCTGAGTGCTGAGTGCTGAGTGCTGAGTGTGGTAAAAATTAAATTACTCGATTCCGGCATCGAATACGACTATCAGATTTCTTCTTTCCCTAATCTCTTTTCCCTACATCTTTCAGAATGATGAGTGAGGGGGTACCCAAACCTGATAGATTAAGCTATCAGCGAGTAAAAACTGGTGAAAATGAAAGTCCTAGTTATTGGTGGCGATGGATATTGCGGTTGGGCAACCGCACTTTATCTTTCCAATCGCGGTTATGAAGTTGGAATATTAGATAGTTTGGTGAGACGGCATTGGGATAACGAACTAGGTTTGGAAACCCTCACGCCGATTGCACCTATTCAGCAACGCCTCCAACGCTGGCAAGATTTAACTGGTAAATCCATTGACTTGTTCGTTGGCGACATTACTAACTACGAATTTCTTCAGAAAACGTTGCATAAATTTGAGCCAAATGCGATCGTGCATTTTGGTGAACAACGTTCCGCACCGTTTTCGATGATTGACCGAGAACACGCAGTTCTCACTCAGGTCAATAATGTGGTTGGTACGTTAAACCTGCTATATGCAATGAAAGAAGACTTCCCAGACTGTCATTTGGTGAAGTTAGGCACAATGGGTGAATACGGCACACCCAACATTGACATTGAGGAAGGTTTTATCACCATTGAACACAATGGGCGTAAGGATACCCTACCTTATCCTAAACAGCCTGGGTCAATGTATCACCTGAGCAAAGTTCATGATAGCCACAATATTCACTTTGCTTGCCGGATTTGGGGTTTACGCGCCACAGACTTAAACCAAGGCGTGGTTTATGGTGTCCTCACCGAAGAAACGGGGATGGACGAACTGTTGATTAACCGACTAGATTACGATGGTGTGTTTGGTACAGCGTTAAACCGATTCTGTATTCAAGCGGCGATAGGTCATCCCCTCACCGTTTACGGTAAAGGTGGACAAACTCGTGGCTTTTTGGATATTCGGGATACGGTACGATGTATGGAAATTGCGATCGCCAATCCTGCCCAAGCTGGTGAATTCCGCGTATTTAATCAATTTACCGAACTATTCAGCATCGGTGATTTGGCATTAATGGTGAAAAAAGCCGGCAATGCTTTGGGATTAAACGTAGAAATCAGCAACTTAGACAATCCTAGAGTTGAAAAAGAAGAACATTACTTCAACGCTATAAACACTAAACTACTTGATTTAGGGCTACAACCTCACTATCTCTCAGATTCTCTACTTGATTCTCTGCTAAACTTTGCCGTCAAATATCAAAAACGAGTTGATAATAAGCAGATTTTACCCAAAGTCTCTTGGCATAGGAATTAAAAAAGCCTTTTGCTCTAGGCTTTCTCGTTTTCTAGGGGAATTAAGGGTGTAAGGGTGTAAGGGTTTTCATCACCCATAATCCTAAACCCCCACACCCCTAAACCCCTTTTTTCACATAGATAGTTTTGTATGAGAATTGCCTTATTCACCGAAACCTTTCTACCCAAGGTTGACGGTATTGTGACACGCCTGCGTCATACTGTTGACTATTTACAACGTCATGGAAATCAAGTTTTAGTAATTGCTCCTGATGGTGGCATTACTGAACATAAAGGAGCAAAAGTGTACGGTGTGAGTGGCTTTCCTTTACCTCTGTACCCAGAGTTGAAAATGTCACTTCCTCGCCCAGCTATTGGTTATACCCTAGAACAGTTCCAGCCAGATATCATTCATGTTGTAAATCCCGCAGTTTTAGGACTATCCGGGATTTTTTATAGTAAAGTCCTGAAACTACCCTTAGTAGCTTCTTATCACACACATTTGCCCCAGTATCTTCAGCATTATGGTTTAGGGATGCTAGAAGGGGTGCTTTGGGAACTGCTGAAAGGGGCGCATAATCAAGCCGCCTTGAATCTTTGTACTTCTACAGCCATGATGGCAGAACTCTCAGGACATGGCATCGAAAGGGTAGATTTGTGGCAACGGGGAGTAGATACAGAACTATTTCACCCTGATTTAGCTAGTTTAGAAATGCGCGATCGCTTAACGCAAAATCACCCAGAAAGCCCCTTATTATTGTACGTAGGTCGTCTTTCTGCCGAAAAAGAGATTGAGCGCATCAAACCCATATTAGAATCCATTCCTCAAGCACGATTGGCACTAGTAGGAGACGGCCCCCATCGCCAAACACTAGAAAAACATTTTGCAGGTACAAATACTTATTTTGTTGGCTATCTCATGGGGCGCGAGTTAGGATCAGCCTTTGCTAGTGCCGATGCTTTCATCTTTCCTTCCCGCACAGAGACATTAGGCTTAGTCCTACTAGAAGCAATGGCTGCTGGTTGTCCTGTGGTAGCCGCTCGTTCTGGAGGTATTCCTGATATTGTCACAGATGGGATCAATGGGTATTTGTTTAACCCCCAAGCCGATATTCAAGATGCTATTGACGCAACTGTTAGGCTTTTAGAAAATAAACAGGAACGGGACATCATCCGTCAAAATGCGCGTCGAGAAGCAGAAAAGTGGGGCTGGGCATCTGCTACCCATCAGCTACAAGATTATTATCACAAAATACTGTATGGAAAGGTGACAGGGGACAGGTTACAGGTGACAGGTAAGAGGGAATAGGGATTGGGGACTGGGGATTGGGAAATAGATAGTGAGATTTTCACTCAGCGCGCTGCTTAGGGATAGCTTGGAATGATTTAGCGGTCTTCCCTGCGGGACGCTACACGTTCGCGTAGCGTCCCGCAGGGAACAATTAGTGGTGAGTAGCCTACGGCAAGCAAGCTACAAGCTCCCACTAATTTTTTTTAATTTTTAATTTTTAATTGGAGCGAAGCGACTTGACTCTTCCTAATCCTGGTAGCGTCTTGGCTACATTAACAGAATTAACTCAAGTTAATCGCACCCACGCTTTATTGCGGCGGGTCAAAGACCTTTCTGTTAATGAATTTGTTTGTTTGTTAGACTTTATTACTGCCGAATTTCAGCAATTTCTGAGAGCTATCGAATTAATTAATAATGAAGCTCTAGAAAATATGTTGGAGAAAGTCTTAGAAGCAATCACACTCAAAATTGGGCAAATTCTCCAAGCCGAACATACAGCTATTTTTTTAGTTGACTATGATAAAAGTCAATTGTGGTCAAAAGTTCCTCAAGATAATGGACAGAAATTTTTAGAAATTCGTACTCCCATTACTTTTGGTATTCCTGGTCATGTTGCTAGTACAGGTCAATATTTGAATATTGGTGAAACTATTACTCATCCTCTATTTAGTCCAGACCTGGAAAAACAAATGGGCTATGAAATTCGCAATATTTTATGTATGCCTGTTGTTAGTAGCAAAAACCAGGTAGTTGCAGTAGTACAACTAGCAAATAAAACTGGAGAAACACCTTTTAATCAGGAAGATGAAGGACACTTCCGAGATTTTGCAGCTTCGATTGGCATTATCTTAGAAACTTGTCAGTCTTTTTATGTAGCAGCTCGCAATCAACGAGGAGCAACAGCACTTTTACGGGCAACTCAAACCCTAGGGCAAAGTTTAGACTTAGAAGCTACGTTGCAAATAGTCATGGAACAAGCCCGGATTTTAATGCAAGCAGACCGTAGTACCCTGTTTTTATATCGCAAAGAAATGGGGGAACTGTGGACAAAGGTAGCCGCCGCTGCCGATACTACAAATTCAATGGAAATTCGGATCTCTGCTAACCGTGGTATTGCTGGTTATGTGGCATCAACAGGACAAGCACTCAATATTCCTGATGCTTATAAAGACCCTCGATTTGACCCTTCAACAGATAGAAGAACTGGTTATGTAACGCGAAATATTTTGTGTTTGCCCGTATTTAATTCAGCCAATGAATTAATTGGGGTAACGCAGTTAATTAATAAACAACAAGGTAGTTTTACAGCATCTGATGAAGAATTTATGCGGGCTTTTAATATTCAAGCGGGAGTTGCTTTAGAAAATGCTCGCTTATTTGAAAATGTCCTGCTAGAAAAACAGTACCAAAAAGATATTTTACAAAGTTTATCAGATGCTGTGATTTCCACGGATATGGCTGGTCAGGTAGTCACTATTAATGATGCAGCTTTGGGATTATTGGGTTGTCCTTTAGGGGAAGCCAATAATAAAAGCAATAAACTTCTGTGGGAACACAATTTAATTGGTCGTCTCGTTTGGGAGATTGTACCAGTTGAAAATTTACAAATGCGTTTAGAAGATAGTCTAAAAACTGGTGCTAAACATTATGTACCGGAACAAAGTTTGACAGTGGGGATTTATCAATTACAAAGTGCTGAGGGGATTCTGACGAACGAAACACAGTATTCTATTTTGACAATACGCGATCGCAGTAACCCTAATATTTTTCTCACCTGGAATTTACCCCTTACCCCCCAATCGAAGTTTTTAACGACTGAACAGGTAAAAATTCTAGACCGTAGTATTAATCTGACTGTGAATCCCCTAACTAACCCAGAAGGTGGTGTTAGGGGTGGTTTGGTAGTTTTAGAAGATATCAGTCGAGAAAAACGCTTAAAAACCACCATGTACCGCTACTTGACACCCCACGTAGCAGAACAAGTATTGGCTGCGGGGGAAGATGCTTTAATGGTCGGTGAACGGAAGGAAGTGACCATCTTATTTTCGGACATTCGAGGTTACACCACACTCACAGAAAACCTCGGTGCAGCAGAGGTGGTTTCACTGCTAAATCAGTATTTTGAAACAATGGTGGAAGCAGTTTTTAACTACGATGGTACTCTCGACAAATTTATTGGCGATGCCTTAATGGCAGTATTTGGCGCACCTTTACCACTCACAGAAAATCATGCTTGGCGAGCAGTACAATCAGCTTTAGATATGCGCCGACGCTTGGAGGAATTTAACCAACGCCGCATTATCCAGGCGCAGCCTGAAATTCATATTGGTATCGGTATTAGTTCCGGGGAAGTAGTCTCAGGAAATATCGGTTCTCAAAAACGTATGGATTATACAGTGATTGGGGATGGTGTAAATTTAAGTTCGCGCTTGGAAACAGTCACAAAAGAATATGGTTGTGACATTATTCTGAGCGAATTTACTTACCAATTATGCAGCGATCGCATTTGGGTACGCCAATTAGATAAAATCCGAGTTAAAGGCAAACACCAAGCTGTGAATATCTATGAGTTAATTAGCGATCGCACTACTCCTTTAGATGCTACCACCCAGGAGTTTTTGTTTCACTACCATGCTGGCCGTGCAGCTTATTTATCTCATAATTTTACCCAGGCGATCGCTTCTTTTGCAGCCGCCAAAAAAATTCGCCCCACAGACCAAGGTGTGAATATTCACCTAGAACGCGCCCATAATTACCAACAAACACCACCGCCAGAAGACTGGGATGGAGTGTGGACAATGACCGTGAAATAGTCATGATTGGGCATTGGGCTTGTCCCCTGTCACCAGTCTTTCAATGAGTGGATTTGCAATGAGTGGATTTTAGATTATTCAATCCAAAATCCGTCTTGAAAAGTTGAGTCACTGCGTTGGACGGGTTTCCCTGCTTGTAGCAAGTGGCGTTCCTAGGTTGGGAAACCCACCTACAGAACTTTCCGCAAAATCTAAAATTCCTAGTCCCCTGCCCCCTAACCTTCAGCGTTCTCATCTCCATTCTGAAATGGATGCTCACCAATTTGTAGTTGTTTTTTTGTCCGCTTTAAGTTTTTCCACAATGCTTTAATCTGTTCGTATGCTTCTTCTGGTTTCAATTTCCCAGCCGTTTCTAAGTTACATATATAACTTATCTTTTGGGCAAATTCTTGGAGATTGGCATTGAAAACTAAGTTCTCTGGCTTCACTTGACCGTAATAACGACCACGAGGATAGAGAAAGTTTTCTTTAGTCACTATTTTTTGCTCCATTTATTCAACTCCTTTCTTGTTTTTATCTTGGAAGCTGAATCGCTAATAGCCTATTTACCTTTAATTTGGGGAATTTTCGGTAATGCTACTATCAATTAATATTGATGTATTTTTCTTCTTATGAAAAATCTTGTGTTGGTTTTAAAATGTTTTTGGGCTGTTGAGATATTGACACCAGTTTTATTTGTAATTATGCAAAACAGACTGATTGTCATGGAGATGTTGTCTAAGCAAGGGTAACAAACGCACTCATGGCTATTTATGATCTTGGGTAGTAGACGCACGCTCCTTAAATATCAATGATTTGTTTTGATTTTATTTGATCATTTATAAAATTGTTATGCAATACTTCTTTCTTGATACAAAAATACAAGTATTAATATATACTGTGACACTAAACCCTGAAAATATTTTTAGTACGTTTGTTAAAAAATTAACTTTACCCAGAAAATATCATAGATAACAAGCAATGATCTTCTACTGTAGGTCAGATATTCACTTGCTGACACTCTCTACTGAGTGAGTGACTGACTTTATATTGTAGATAGATAAGTTTTCATACTCAAAACCAATTCTGAATATACAGATTGCAGACTAATAGCTAATCTTCAATAACTAAAGATAAAATGGTGAAGCCCGAAAGGACAAAAGCTGTCTATCGTCTAAAACCTCACCTCCTGCCATGTCTGTTCATTCCAAGCTATACGAAGGCAAAGCAAAAATTCTCTATACAACTGATGATCCGGAAGTCCTGTTAGCTGACTTTAAGGACGATGCTACAGCATTTAATGCCCAAAAGCGAGGTAGCATCCTTGGCAAAGGGAAGATAAACTGTAGCATTTCTACTCAGCTTTTTCAACAGTTGGAAGCATCTGGTATTAAAACACACTTTATTGATAGTCCTGCTCCCCATCAAATGCGGGTAAAGGCAGTGAGAATAATACCTTTGGAAGTGGTTATCCGTAATATTGCGGCTGGTAGTTTGTGTCAACAAACAGGCTTAGAACTGGGTACATTATTAAAACAGCCCCTAGTAGAGTTTTATTATAAAAACGATCAATTAGGAGATCCGCTATTGACACGCGATCGCCTTTTACTGCTAGAACTAGCAACACCGGAACAAGTCGATGCAATTACTCATCTAGCATTGGAAATTAATCAGTTTCTCCAGGAATTCTGGTCACGTTGCGGTATTACCCTAGTTGACTTCAAACTAGAATTTGGTGTTGACTCACAAGGAAATCTACTTTTAGCAGATGAAATTAGTCCCGACACCTGCCGTTTGTGGAACATAACAGAAGCAGACCCTAATCGCCGCGTTATGGACAAAGACCGTTTCCGCAAAGACCTAGGGAATGTAGAAGATGCGTATCAGGAGGTTTTACAACGAGTATTACAAGCTGTGGCAACTCAAAATTAAATATGAATAGTCCTGATTTAAAAGTGCTTTCATAGTTACGAGTTAAGAGTTCCGAGTTCCGAGTTAAGAGTTCCGAGTAAGTATTCCACTCATAACTCAGCACTCAGCACTCAGCACTCAGCACTTAAAATTCCCTTGTGATGGTGTGTGGATGTGAAGAGGAATCTAAATAAAATGCGTTTATCTCCAGTCTTGGTGGCAGCTGTAGCAATTACAGCACCCTTAAGTGGCTCTTTGAGTGCAAATGCACAAACTCTTAACAGTGTAGAGCCGGCAGCAGAAGTTTTTCCAGTGACCAGTCAGCAGCCAGAACAGGGTGAAATTTCACCAGAACAGCAGCCGAACTTCACCGAAGTTAAGACACTGACAGAAATTCCCGCCCCTGAAATCTCCGCCCCTACTGCTTTATCATCTGTCAATAAATCAACAAAGTCGGCAGCAACAGCAACAAAAGAGGTCATCGTACCTACTTTAGAAGTATCAAAAGAAGTATCCATAACTACCAAACATACTGCTCCAAAACCTACTTCATTTGCCAATATTCAGCTTTCATCTGTTGACAAAACCCCATCAGCTGATGTTGTTATCGTAGATTCAAAGCCAAAGAAATCAGCAGAGAAATCCCCTATTGTCATTTCTCCATCCCCATCAACAGCAGCATCCACAACACAAGAAGTAGTGAGCCAGAGGGGAACTGCAAACCAACTGGTACAAGCACCAGAAACTACTCCTACTACCCCCAGCATTGAGCCAGCAACACCAGCACCAGAAACTACTCCTACTACCCCCACTCCAGAGAATTTCAATACTCCCAACAACACGCCAGAAACCACTGAACCCCGTGTGTTGGTATCAGAAGTACTAGTTAAAGCTCAAACAGGTCAACTAACCCCAGAATTAGAAGCCCAAGTTTATAACGTTATTCGTACCCAACCAGGGCGAACAACAACCCGCGCTCAACTGCAAGAAGATATTAACGCTATCTTTGGTACTGGCTTCTTCTCCAACGTTCAAGCAGCACCAGAAGACACACCCCTAGGTGTCAGGGTCAGTTTTGTTGTTCAACCCAACCCTGTCTTAACCAAGGTAGAAATACAAGCCAATCCCGGCACTCAAATTCCCTCTGTCCTACCCCCTAATACTACCGATGAAATATTTCGTGAGCAGTATGGCAAAATCCTCAACTTGCGGGACTTACAAGAAGGCATCAAGCAATTAACCAAGCAGTATCAAGACAGAGGTTACGTCTTAGCTAACGTCATTGGTGCGCCACAAGTCTCAGAAAGTGGAGTTGTCACCCTCCAAGTAGCCGAAGGGGTGGTACAGAACATTAAAGTTCGATTCCGTAATAAAGAAGGACAAGAAACTGACGAGAAAGGGCAACCAATTCGGGGTCGAACCAGGGAATATGTGATTACGCGAGAATTGGAACTAAAGCCAGGACAAGTATTTAACCGCAATATTGTCCAGAAAGACCTACAACGGGTATTTGGTACAGGATTATTTGAAGATGTTAATGTCTCCCTTGACCCTGGTACTGATCCGAGTCAAGTAGATGTAGTCGTGAACGTTGTTGAGCGCAGCAGTGGTTCAATTGCAGCTGGGGCTGGTATTAGTTCTGCTAGTGGACTTTTCGGTACAGTTAGTTATCAGCAGCAAAACCTGGGTGGCAGAAACCAGAAACTAGGGGCAGAAGTTCAGGTGGGTCAACGGGAGTTGCTGTTTGATCTCCGCTTCACAGATCCTTGGATTGCCGGCGATCCGTACCGGACTTCCTACACAGCTAATATTTTCCGTCGCCGTTCCATTTCGTTAATTTTTGATGGTAAAGATAGCGATATTAGAACATTTAACCCCAGTAACCCTACTGATGATGACAATCAAGACCGCCCTCGTGTCACCCGTTTAGGTGGTGGTGTTACCTTTACTCGCCCCCTGTCTGCTAATCCTTACGAAAGGTCAGAATGGACTGCTTCAGCTGGGTTTCAGTATCAACGAATTTCTACCCGCGATGCTGACGGGAACTTAAGAAAAGATGGGGCAGTATTTGATGATGCTGGCAACCTTGTTCCTGGTACAACCGTCCCTCTGACCTTTTCCGGCACAGGTGAAGATGATTTATTGTTACTGCAATTAGGAGCGCAGCGCGATCTCCGTAACAATCCCTTACAACCAACAGGCGGTTCTTTTCTACGTATTGGGGTAGACCAATCTGTACCCGTCGGTTCAGGTAATATATTCCTCACCAGACTCCGGGGTAGCTATAGCCAATATTTACCAGTGAAATTCACTGGCTTTACAAAAGGTGCAGAAACCATAGCTTTTAATATTCAAGGTGGCACAGTCTTTGGTGATTTACCTCCCTATGAAGCCTTTACCCTTGGTGGTAGTAACTCGGTTCGGGGTTATGAAGAAGGTATATTAAGCAGTGGACGCAGCTATGTACAAGCAACAGTAGAATATCGCTTCCCTGTATTCTCAGTTGTCAGTGGCGCATTGTTCTTTGATGTGGGTAGCGATTTAGGCACTACTACCAGAGCGGCTGAGGTATTGAATAAAAACGGTACTGGCTACGGCTACGGTCTTGGTGTGCGTGTGCAATCACCTCTAGGGCCAATTCGTATTGACTATGGTATCAACGATGACGGTGATAGCCGAATTAATTTTGGCATTGGCGAGAGATTTTAAGGTAGTCATTATTCATTAGTGATTAGCTAGTGACGATTGTTTTCTCTGGTAGCTTGCTAATGGTGTCATTTGCCTTAATACTGTTCGCTTAAGGCTATCAGTTGAAAACTGACTTTCCTCAATTACGAATTACTGAATCAGGGCTCTTACCAAAATTCCACATGAATAATAAGTATAAAAATATATTGAGTTTATGCCTATGCTAGAACACACTCTAGCGGCGGCAATTACCCAAACTGGGATAGGACTACATAGCGGTATCAGTAACAAAGTGCGGGTACTACCGACAGACGTGGGAAGCGGACGGTATTTTGTGCGGGTGGATTTGCCGGATTTGCCAATTATCCCAGCCCAAGTAGCAGCCGTTAATCACACTGTCCTCTCGACTCAGTTGGGTAAAGGTGAAGCATCCATTCGCACAGTAGAACATTTATTAGCGGCTTTGGCGGGGATGGGTGTAGATAATGCCCGCATTGAAATTAATGGGTCAGAAGTACCACTTTTGGATGGTTCGGCTCAAATTTGGGCAAAAAGTATAGCTGAAGTTGGTTTGACATCACAAACAGTTCCAGTTACTCAGCAAAAAGACCCTTTAACAATTCAAGAACCCATCTGGATTTACCAAGACGATGCTTTTGTTGCTGCTATCCCCGCAGCAGAAACCCGCTTTAGTTACGGTATTGATTTTGATTTACCTGCAATTGGTAATCAATGGCACAGTTGGTCTGTGGCTACAGACGTAGAAAAATCTAGATTTAGCTTTAGTGAAGAAATTGCGCCGGCGCGGACTTTTGGATTAGCGCATCAAATTGAACATTTACAAAAATCTGGGTTAATCAAAGGTGGTAGCTTGGATAATGCGCTAGTTTGTGGGACTGATGGCTGGGTAAATCCACCATTAAGATTTGCAAATGAGCCAGTCCGTCATAAAATCTTGGATTTAGTAGGGGATTTGAGTTTATTGGGATATTTTCCCCGCGCTCACTTTTTAGCGTACAAAGCCAGTCATAATTTACATATTCAGCTGGCACAAAGAATTTTAGCTCTCATCTAAAATTCTGAATCCTCCTAACTAAATACCTAGATTAAAATTCAACTGCACTGCCAATGTCAATCGTGTCTGAAGTAAATAGTCCCGCATCTCACGATGAGACTGCACCTGAGATCAAAACAACTCTTACCTCTGAAGAAATTCAGAAATTGCTACCCCACCGCTACCCATTTTTACTTGTAGATAAAATTATTGACTACGTACCGGGTAAGCTAGCCGTAGGTATTAAAAACGTTACTATCAACGAACCACAGTTTCAAGGACACTTCCCAGGTAGACCACTGATGCCAGGTGTGCTAATTGTAGAAGCAATGGCTCAAGTGGGTGGTATTGTTTTGACACAATTACCAGAGGTAGAAGGAGGACTGTTTGTTTTTGCTGGTATAGATAAAGTCCGCTTTCGTCGTCAAGTAGTACCAGGAGATCAACTGGTGATGACAGTGGAACTGTTATGGATCAAACAACGTCGTTTCGGTAAAATGCAGGCACGTGCAGAGGTTGATGGTCAACTTGCTGCTGAAGGCGAATTAATGTTTTCTCTGGTTAGCTAAAACCTAGCTGGCGCAGATACAGATGTAAACTGCTTTTCCTGAAGTCTCAAAGCAGGATAGCAATTTCAAAAAATCGCCACAAGAGCCTCTTATCAATTCTTGACTTTCGCTACCCTCACACATAACTTGCCCGACAATTTTTCTACTGATACTCACACACTCAGTCACGCCAGTCGTCTCAACTTTGGCTATCAAAGTCAGACGCTGGCTTCTCAAGACAGTTCTGGAGATTTACCCTTGAAAACGCTTATTCATCCAACTGCTGTAATTCATCCAAATTCGGAACTACACCCAACGGTGCAAGTCGGTGCTTATGCTGTGATTGGAGCAAATGTTAAAGTTGGTGCTGACACTATTATTGGCGCACACGCAGTGCTAGAAGGCCCTTGTGAAATTGGGGTGGGAAATCAGATTTTTACTGGTGCAGCCATTGGTATGGAACCCCAGGATCTGAAATTTGTGGGCGAACCCACATGGGTGAGGATTGGCGATCGCAATTTGATTCGTGAATATGTCACCATTAACCGCGCTACCGGTGCAGGAGAAGCCACGATAATTGGTAATAACAACCTCCTCATGGCTTATGTCCACGTAGCTCATAACTGTGTTATTGAAGACTCTGTAGTCATTGCTAACTCCGTCGCCTTAGCCGGTCACGTCCATATAGAATCCCGCGCTAGACTGAGTGGTGTTTTAGGTGTACATCAATTTGTGCGTATTGGTCGACACGCAATGGTAGGAGGAATGGCACGGATTGACCGTGATGTGCCACCTTATATGCTAGTGGAGGGAAATCCTGCCAAAATCAGAACCCTCAACCTGATAGGACTCAAACGTTCTGGGTTTGATAGCAGCGAGTTACAACTCTTGAAAAAAGCCTTCCGCATTCTTTACCGTTCTAAGTTGAGCTTTAAGGAAGCTTTGGAACAATTAGAATTTTTGGGAGATACCGAAACCCTGCAAAATCTCCGTCGCTTTATGTTACTGTCACAAATGCCAGGGAGACGGGGTTTGATTCCCGGTAGAGGTAAGATAGGCAGGAGTGATGAGTCTTAGGCAGAGGGAGACACGGGAGACAAAAGATAATTCTTTTTGATTCCCAGTCCCCAGTCCCCAGTTTTTGAATTTTGAATTGGTTTTAAATGCGGATATTTATCAGCACTGGTGAAGTGTCTGGCGATTTGCAAGGGTCGCTGTTGATTGCGGCGATGAAGCGTCAAGCTATCGCTGCCGGGTTGGAATTAGAGATTGTAGCCTTGGGTGGCGACAAGATGGCTGAGGCTGGGGCGAAGATTTTGGGGAATACCAGTGGTATTGGTTCAATGGGTATCCTGGAATCTTTGCCTTATGTTTTGCCGACTCTGATGGTACAACGTCGCGCGATCGCCTATTTAAAACAATATCCCCCAGATTTAGTAGTGCTGATTGACTACATGGGGCCAAATCTTGGCATCGGTACTTATATGCAAAAGCATTTACCAGATGTGCCTGTGGCGTACTACATTGCGCCCCAAGAGTGGGTATGGTCGATGAGTTTGCAGAATACTGCCCGCATTGTCGGGTTTACAGATAAGTTATTGGCAATATTCCCCGAAGAAGCCCGTTATTTTCGCCAAAATGGGGCGAATGTCGCTTGGGTAGGACACCCCCTAATTGATAGGATGCAAACCGCTCCTAGCCGTCACGAAGCCCGTGCTAATTTGGGAATAGATTCAGACCAGGTAGCGATCGCACTCCTCCCAGCTTCCCGGCGGCAAGAATTAAAATATCTACTACCAGTAATTTTTCAAGCTGCCCAAACCATCCAAACAAAAATACCAGAAGTTCATTTTTGGATTCCTCTGTCACTAGAAGTTTACAGACAGCCAATAGAGGAAGCAGTCCAGCGTTATGGTTTGCGGGCTACAGTCATATCAGGACAACAAAAGGAAGTTTTTGCGGCGGCGGATTTCGCCATTACTAAATCTGGCACAGTCAACTTAGAACTGGCTTTATTAAACGTGCCGCAGGTGGTAGTTTATCGCCTACATCCCGTCACAGCCTGGATTGCCAGAAAAATCCTCAGAGGTTCTATCCCCTTTGCGTCGCCACCTAATTTGGTAGTGATGAAACCAATTGTGCCGGAGTTGTTGCAAGAAGAAGCAACGCCAGAGAATATTACGCAAGCATCAATGGAATTATTGCTCAATTCTGAACGCCAACAGCAAACTTTAATAGATTATCAAGAAATGCGGCAGTATTTAGGAGAAGTTGGAGTCTGCGATCGCGCTGCTCAAGAAATTTTGCAAATGCTTTCTGAGTGCTGAGTGCTGAGTAGTGAGTGGTGAGTTGTGTTAGCGGTAGCGTGGCGTTTAGTCGATGGCGATACGATGAATCGCGTCTGTACAAAAGTGATGATTTGGGCTAAGGAGTGGCTGTTTGACTTGTGAAGTCTGCTATATTGCCAAAATATTTTTGTAATAAGATAATTTTTCTTAAATAGTTCAAAGATAATCGTTATAGCGTTTCCTAATCGCATGAGGTATATCATAGCTCCCTCCTTGCTTGCGGGGTAGGGTTCTACCTCACTAAAGCGAGAACCTCTATAGTTAAATATTTTTAATACTCATCACAGGCTAAACGCCACTCTACCGCTAAAAGAAATGAGACTCAGCACTCACCACTCACTCACCACTTCCAGAAGACCGATCGCCGTAGATTTGTTTGCGGGTGCTGGTGGTATGACGCTTGGTTTTGAGCAGGCTGGCTTTGATGTGTTGGCGGCGGTGGAAATTGACCCGATTCACTGTGCTACCCATAAGTTTAATTTTCCTTTCTGCTCGATTTTATGTCAGAGTGTTGAGGACACATCAGGGGCAGAAATTCGGCAGCGATCGCCAATTGGCGATCGGGAAATTGATGCTGTAATTTGTGGTTCACCCTGTCAAGGCTTTTCTCTCATGGGTAAACGGGTTTTTGATGACCCGCGTAACTCCTTAGTATTTCACTTTCATCGGTTGGTTTTAGAGTTACAACCCAAGTTTTTTGTAATGGAAAATGTCCGGGGAATTACAGTCGGTGAACACAAACAAATCCTGAAAATATTAATTGATGAATTTAAAGCTTGTGACTATCAAGTAGAAGAAAATTATCAAATTCTCAATGCTGCTAAATACGGTGTACCCCAAGCGCGGGAAAGATTATTTCTCCTTGGTGCGAAGAAAGATATCAAGTTACCAAAGTATCCCCAGCCAATTACCCAACCAGCCAAACCGAATCACAAGCCACGTAAAACGTCAGGATTACCAATTTGCCCTACGGTTTGGCAAGCAATTGGCGATTTACCAGAAGTGGAAAATTATTCAGAGCTATTGTGTAGAGATTGGGTAATAGCAGAGTATGGCAAACCTAGCAATTACGCTATGATATTGCGCGGACTCAGGAAGTTGAGAGATGATTATTCTAGCGATCGCCAATTTGATTCCCGTATTCTTTCTTCCAGCCTGAGAACAAAGCATTCATTAACAACTACACAACGTTTTCAGGATACTCCCCAGGGAGAAAGAGAACCTATTAGCAGATTTCATAAGTTACATCCGGCTGGTGTTTGCAACACCTTAAGAGCTGGAACAGATAAATACAAGGGTTCTTTTACCTCCCCTCGACCAATTCATCCACTGACACCGCGATGTATCACAGTTAGGGAAGCCGCACGCTTGCATTCTTATCCAGACTGGTTTAGATTCCACATCACTAAATGGCACGGATTTCGCCAAGTAGGTAATTCTGTACCGCCATTACTAGCCAAGGCGGTAGCCAAAGAAATTATTCTTAGTTTGAATATATCGCCTGTTAAACCCCGTATTAAGTATGAGTTGGGAGCAGAGACATTATTGCAACTAAATATCTCCCAAGCAGCACAACACTTTACAGTGAAAAGGACTAACTTCTTTACTACAAACGAGAACTATTGAAGAATTAATTACGAGTTACGAATTACCAAACATTCTTTCTGCACTCTAGTCAACATATCTTCAAAAGCGGGAGTGTAACAACCTTCTTCATCAACAATTCTCCGCAGTGTATAGTCAGCAAACTTAGGAATTATACCCAGCCAAATATTTTGGCGTTCCCAGGTATCTCCTTGAGAATTTTCATTTTGGTGCATTGTTCCATTGAGCAGCCACCGAGGAATCTCTATTCCTAATCCAATGGGCGTGATTTGTGCTTGTTGCAAGGTAGCGTCTGTAAACTGAATTTTGTAAGTTAACCTTGTCAGTTGGATCAACCGCAGTAATATCCATCCTCCAATTGAGTTATGAAAAGTCCATTGCAAAGGAGCATAAACGGGGAGCAACAAGGTGTTATTTTGCTCGTCCCATTCTACGTTGTACATTGTGATGCAGTCATCTGGTGCGGGATTCCCATCCATAAAAAATACACCTTTTAAGACACTGGGTAAATTTGTTTTTTGGGTGGAAATCATCCAGGTGGCAATATTGTTAAATTGTCTTTTTTCGATGGAAATAGTCATAATAATTCGTAATTGCAATAGCTTAGTACAGCAAAGGATATGTAGAGACGTTACAGTGTAACCTCTCTACAGGTATTAAATGTTTTCTCAAACATCCTCTTATAATTTACATTTTTTGAGCAAAACCTTGGAGGACTAAATCATCGGGGGTAAAGGGTTTAAAGTTAGCAAAATCCCACTTAACATCTGTAGATGAGTCCCATTGATATTTCTGGAAAAGATACAAACAGAATGTTTTGATGATGGCAATTGATAAAGAAGTCCCAGGACAGATTCGCTCATGTCCTTGGCTGTTCCAAGATAAGATGTCAGAAAAATTTCGTGTTACGTCAAAAGTATCGGGATTTTCGTATCTATTTGCATCCCGATTGGCTGTGAAGATAGAACCCATTAACAGCGTACCTTTTTGAAAGGGGCATTTTTTCTCCCCAATCGTAATTTCGCCTGATTGAGTGGTAAGTTGACTGACAAATCGCACAGGAGGATAGAGACGGGCTGTTTCTAAAATTACTTGTTCGGTAAGTGTGGCATTTTCTAAGACAGATTTATTTAGGGGTTCTTGTTTATTACCGATCGCATTTGCCTCTGCCATAACATCATTTCTTAAGCCTTCGTTAAGACAAAGAACGCCAATTACTGAGCCTAAAAGCGCACTTGTACCGGCAGTCCCGGCCAGATGAGTCATATCAAATAGGCTGTTAGCAATTTGGTGTTCATTTAATTGATGCTGAGAACCAATTTCTAAATAAGCCGCCCATTTGGGAGATTGTTTGTATCGCTCAATTAAACGCTGGCGATGTTGAATATGTGGTGCGCTTTTGCTTCTGAGTAGATACTTGACTACGAAATTGGGTAAAAGTGCTAGTCCTATATCTTGGATATAAGCCTGAGAAGCAGTGACTTCTTCTTCAGAGAATGACATCTCAAACACAAGTTGGTGCAGAATCCGCAAGATCATCGCTGGTAAATCGTTGCCAATATGTAATTGACCCTGTTTGGCAGCATCTGCTAGGTTTTGATTAACTAGTTTTCCTAATGTTTCTGCCGTTTCTAAAGGGTCTGGTAAGGCTTGTAATATTACGGCACGTACTCCACTATGTTCTTGACCATTCGTTCCCAAACTGAGGGGATTGTTGAGGAGATAGCTAGAGGCTCGCATTTTAATGATGCCTAAATAATTACTTCTAATTTGAGGCTCAGTCTGCATCAGCCGTTTAACTTCAGCGTGAGTAGAATGGATAATAGCTTGGTCTAAGGCAAAAAACTTGTTGCCGATATTATCCTTGCGGATATAGAGAAAGTCCCGCCAGTCTTTGAATATGATGACAGCTTCCAGATAATAGAAAATCAAAAGCAGCAGCTTACCAATGGGGCTAGTATTACCGACTTTGGCAAGAATAGATGAAAGCCAGATTTGGCGATTGTGGGCTGTCAAAACTTTTTCTTTGAGTTCCATGTTGATTGGGGGACAGGGGAGAGGTGACAGGTGACAGGGGAAGACAAGGGAGAATCATCAAAGACTAATGACCAATTCCCTAACTAAATGTTAATGCTCTGAGGAATTTTAGAAGGAAGCAGATATTCATACGGTGGGCGAATTAAGTTGCGCTTTTTGATGGTGATTTCAATCTGTTCGAGATGGCTTTGGAGCGATCGCAATAAGGGTTCGACTTTGGGATCTGGAAAGTGTTTTTGCGGATATTGACCCAATTTGTTGTAATATACAGAACCTAACAAAGCCAACAGATTATACTGCTGTTGCGCCTGCTCTAGTGGTGGCAATAAATTGAGGTAGTCTTGCTCAGTTACTTCTCTTTTGAGAATTGAAGCTGGTAAATAACCGGCTAGTGGAAAGCCTGGGATGTAAGCCATCAAATCTTTTTGGGGAAAGTTGACAGCAGCGTGTTGCACACTAGCGGTAAAAATAATTAACGTAACAGCATCAACTAAATATTCCTGTGTTTTGATCCCACCGTCTTGACCAAAATCAGCTATACGACCGCCATCATCAGCTTGTACTTCCGCCGCCCAAGCCTGAATATATGTGTCATTTTGAACATCTTGGTCTGTTGTGTAATAAAGCTTCAGGTAATCTGAAACCCATTGACGAATAGCATCCCAAGTCAATAAGGCATCATCTCGGTAAGGATAAACAGGTAAGAGGTTATGATCGTCCACGCCACGCTGCTGGAGTTGTTTGGGTAACATGGCTCTGTTGAAGTCGAAGCTTTGTAAGCCCAGCACTGTTAACACACGTGAGTTATCAATTGTTGATGAGAGTAAAGTATCAACCCCACCAAAAGGAGCAATCAGAGCGCGTTGAGCAGCATCGTTAATGGCTAAAGTCCCCTCAAAATGGGGACGTAGCAGCAAGTTAAGGGGGTGGCTACTGGGTAATTGACGATGGGTGGCGATCGCAAAACTCCCAGCTAATAGATGTGTTCTAGCTAGGTGGGTGACTGGTTCGTGAAAGTTGCTATCGGCAATCTCAACAATGGTTTTGGCAATTAGCCAAGCATATTTACCAGATTTAGGGGTAATGATCGGGTAATCTTCCCCAGGGGTTTGACCGCATTGAATGGCTACTGGTCTTAATAGACGGTTGGGGTCTGAACCTTTGGGTACGGCAAAAAGTGCTAAAGGTGCATAGAGATATTTTTGCGCGGTGGGAAATGTACCATTGATAGCACCTTTAAAAATGGCATAGTCTAGCAGGTATAGTCGGCCTTCCTCTCCTGCAACTGCGAGGGAATCGTCACTTCCCATCACGCCTTGATAGTGTGCATCGGTGACAGGGAATTTGTCCCCTAGACTGGTGACTCGCTGAATCATCACGGGATTGTAGCCAGCTACCCGCATATAAGCAAACACTTCATCTTCTTGGAAAGAATCTGCGATCGCTGGTACTGGAATCACCGGGAATAATTTCTGATAATCTTCAAGACTTTTAACGTGACCTGTGGGTTTTCCTTGATCGAGCAGTTTCCTAATTCGACTCAGGGAATCCCCCAAAATTAAGACTCCACTTTCCTTAACCAGCGAAAACAACAAATCATCGAGTTCTCGAAAATCAGTCGAGAATCCCCGAATCAGCATTTGCGGGATAATTTGCAGCAGTCTAGCAATGACGCTGATGTTGGCTGGTATTGCCCCTTTCAGTACAGCTTCCAGGATAAATATTTTGACATCATCACGAACCGATTCTGAACCGCGATTACCTCGGTTGGTAATCAACGTATTCACAAAAATAATCTTTAATTCTTTAACTAACAACAAAAACCATCTAGTTGGGAATCCTTCCCCATCAGGTAGCTGATCCACCATCGCCATAGGTGGAATATAGCTGTAGTTATATGTATATCGCTGTCTAGCTATTTCTAGACTGGGGTTGCTTGAAGCACTGCTCGAATTATTAGGTAATGAAGTAGTCATAAAAACTCCGCACAGCAAATGATTTCCAAAGAGTCTTAAAAGTTAATTGCAAATAACCTTTTTAATTCACCTATGTAATCAATCAGGTGATTTGCAAAGTTTTATGACTTAAAATCAGGTAAATTTTTGAAGAATTTCAGTGATATACAGGTATTATCGCAACGAGACTTTCGGTTGCAGTGTTTTTTAAGAAATTTTATATATTGGGTGTAACGAAGAGACTAGTACAGCACGGCGGAAGTCAAAAATCAAAAATCAAAAAGCTTACAAGCAAGGCTTTTGAACGATTTTAAATATCGCCCTTGCTCCCCTGCTTCTTTTTACTTTTCTTGCCCGCATCAAAAATCACGGATTGGCTCACCATTACCGCGCTCTGAACGCTTTGACAAACGCCTGGTTTTAGTTCTCAAATCAGGTCGCTGAGAAATAATTAAATTTTTCTATAATTTTTTCGATACTAGCATTGTGATCTAAGAAGGAAAATAAATGTTTGTAGCGAAGTTTGCCGTCTTTATCTAATACAAATTGGGCAGGTAAAGGCGCACCAAGGGCTTGTCCTACTCGATAGGTACGAAATACTCTACAACTAGGGTCGCTCAATAATGGCATTTTTAAACCTAAATCTCTAACAACTATTTGACTTTGTTTTTCGTCGGTACTAGTAATTAATAAAATTTCTATATTGCGCTGTTTAAATTCTTCATAGTTTTCATTTAAGGCTTTAATATGAGGAAAGCAAAATGGGCAATATTGCTTTTCTGTAAAAATTCGCGTAAAGGCAAGCAAAACTGGTTGTTTACTGCGGTAATCGGATAATTTAACTAAAGTTCCGTTGGTAATATCTGGCAATTGAAAATCTGGTGTTCCTATCTCTAACCTTAGTTCATTGCTAGCTGGAATCGGTAGAAAATTACGGAAGAACCGTTCATTAAACAAGCCGCTAAAATTTGTTGAAGTTAACATATAAATTCAAATTGCAGTGTTCATCTGTGGTATGGATGATTTTATTCCTGAAACTTATACAAACAGCAAGGTATAGGGTTTCCTAATCACATGAGGTATATAATAGCCCCCTCCTTGCTTGCGCTACGGTGTACACACAAGTCTAATAACCTTACTCCACATCGTTTTTAGCGCATTATGATAAAGCAAGCAGCGATAAGTTCTCATCTTCATAAAATAATTTGATCGCGTCGAAATTCTGACGCAGCAAATTCTCAACCTGTGATGTCGAACAGTTTCCAAGGCGAAGCCAAATAACTTTCGGTGGCTTTCCAAATACTAAGCTTAGGTCGTGCATATCTGCATCTTTCGAGACAATCATCAAATTATTGTCCTTTGCATAATCCCAAACGATTGGGTCAATCGTCGCCTTCATACCCACATCTCGAACGTGAAGCGAATTTGGGAATAGGTCACTCAAACGGTTTGGCAACTTGGGTGACAAGTTTTCGTCAAAGAGTAATTTCATGCGGATACGGAGCGGTCATAAACCGACGCTCACGGTCGGCAGCGTAAGCAATACAGGCTTTTAAATCTTCTCGCGTTAGATCAGGAAAATCGTCGAGAATTTCTGCTTCGGTCATCTCGGAAGCTAGGTACTCAAGCACTTCATAAACCGTAATCCGCAGTCCACGAACACAAGGCTTACCACCACGTTTATTAGGTTCGATCGTGATGTGATTTCGGTAGTTCATGGTTAAAAGTATCTGAATGTTAATCAAATTGTAGCTTTGCACTGGCGACTAATTCACCCTTCACTTTAGATGATTTAGTTTCCACTCTACCCACTGTGTATAAGTTTGAACCTCTGCGGGCGCGTCCAAAACCTCAAAGTATAACTTCGGATCAGTCAGCAAGTCCAAAACCAAGATAGCTTGACTTTGTTCCGGTGCATTGGGATTGTTAGCCTGTTTATTGAGAGCTTGAAGTTCAGTCATCGACGGGTAACTTCCACCTTGGGTAAGTCCGATCAAATATCTCGCGCTGCCGCTTGAGATCAACTTTTGGTAATGTCCTTTCCACCAAATCGAGAACTTCCTCAACAAGTTGGCGTAGCTCATGAGTTCCGCTTATGGCATCAGATTGAAAAATATGCTCTACCCGATTGAAAAAACTAGACGGTTTAATGCTCATTTCTTCAACCCAGTAGCGTGTCCACTTGAAGCCAGGATGATAAATGCGATTTAGCCCGAACAGTATGTTGAGAAGCCATCGCACAATGGCACAGTTGTTTTCGTACAGCATCGGAATCTCAAGGCGTTCAGTCAGGATCTGTTGACCATCAAACGGGCGAAATTTCAAATGTTTCTGAACCATCGCAACAGCAAGTTCTTCTGGATAATGAGAAAGCCTATTTTGCCAATTTTTGATAATATTTTCGCCGTAAAGAAGAATCGCGTGTTGAAGATTAGATGCTGATGCTTGCTTCTCAAACAAAAGCCCGTTTTGCGACACATCGTAATGCTCAACAACATCAGTCACGATGCTTTCCATTGTATCTCGCGCCCAATGACCCGCTTCGACTTTCATACCGTATAGATAGAACTGCTCCAACCACGCCTGTTTCGCTTCCCCATACGGCTCAATTTCCCACCCTTTGACACCAACCCTTTGGGCTGTGGCTTGTAATTCTTCCGTAGACGGCAGTTGTAACCAGATAAACGCCAATTCAAGGTCAGAATACTGGTCTGAAATCCCTAATGCTGCCGAACCAAACACAAAACACGCTTCCATTTTGGGGTTAGCAGTGAAAGCAGGAGCGATTTTGTGAGCCAAGGAAATTCGCCATACGCTGTGTTCATTCATGGTGAGGATTATAGTCCTTCTACCGCAACAGGGAAATGAAAGTCGGGTGACTATATTACCTAAAAGTATCGCTGAACAATTAAAAATTTATTTACAAAGTGTCAAAATTTTCCATCAATCAAGATTTACAAAAAGGCTACTGCTCAAAGGAGCAAACCACATTTTGCACCCAGCACAAAGATGTGTGTACACAGTAGCCTTGCTTGCTCTTAGGGGATTGGGGTGGGGTTCTTGTACCTCACTAAAGCGATAACCGCTATAGACATCAGTACTAATTACAAAAAAGGAACAAAGTTTTTTCTAAACTTTCTTCCTTTCTGCCTCCTACCTTCCTAGACAGCAGAGAAGTAAACTTTAGACTTCACTGGGTCAGGATTCATTGTTTTGTCCCCAGGTTGCCAACCAGCAGGGCAAACTTCATCTGGGTGAGATTGAACATACTGAATCGCTTGTAATGTCCGTAGAGTTTCCTCCACGCTGCGACCAAATGCTAGGTTGTTAATGGTAGCGTGCTGGATGACACCATCTTTATCGATGATGAACAAACCACGCAAAGCAATACCCGCAGCTGGGTCTAGAACGTTATAAGCGGAACTAACTTCTTTTTTGATGTCGGAAACTAAAGGATAGTTGAGGTCGCCAACACCACCAGATTTGCGATCTGTTTGAATCCAAGCTAGGTGAGAGAATTCACTATCAACAGAAACACCGAGAATTTCAGTGTTAAGTTTATTAAATTCTTCGTAGCGATCGCTAAATGCTGTGATCTCAGTGGGGCAAACAAAGGTAAAGTCTAGGGGGTAGAAGAACAGGACAACGTACTTACCACGATAGTCGGAAAGTTTGATTGTCTTAAATTCCTGATCCACCACAGCTGTTGCTGCAAAATCGGGAGCTTGTTGACCAACGCGGAGGCTTCCTTCTGTTCCGTAAGTGATGGACATTTATTATTATCTCCTTCAACTTATATCCGTTTACTAGCGTTGGAGTTGGGGTCAGGTAAATCTTACCTCTCCACGCTGTCTCACAGTTTGATTACGATCTGTTACGACTATATCATAGTCATAACGATTCTGAGTAGCAAATGGTTGATTTAGATACAAGAGAATGGTTATTGACTAATGGCTTGGGCAGTTTTGCTAGTGGGACTGTTGCTGATGTCCGCACGCGGACTTATCACGGTTGGCTATTTGCCGCCACAAATCCACCGGCTGGGCGTACCCTATTGTTTTCGCACCTAGAAGCTAGCTTAGAAGTAGCAAGAAACGTTGTTGCACTGGGGACAAATATCTGGGGTACAGGTAACATTGAGCCGACTGGCTACAAACTGCTGCACTCTTTCGATATTAACCCAGTTCCTAAATGGATTTGGGGTAAGGATGACTGGCAACTAAGCAGGCAATTGGTGATGCCTCATAGTTTGTTAGGGAATGGGGAAGAAAATCAGACTTCCCACTCGCCAATGAGTCATCGCCTTTTAATTCAATATCGTTACGAAGGTAGAGAAACTGCTATTTTACGGCTGCGATTACTAGTAGGCGATCGCGATTTTCATGGTCAACAAACTGGTAGTTCAGACTTACAGTTTTCCCAATTGCTTAGTCATCAACAAGTCTGTTTGCAAGCAATTATCTCTGGACGCTTTGGTACACCTTGGCAATTACGTTGGACACAAGGAGAATATCGAGCCGATCCTTTATGGTACTGGAATTACGAATTTCCAGAGGAGACACAACGCGGATTAGGCGATCGCGAAGACCTTTTCAGTCCCGGTTATTTATCAGTCACTCTCAAGCCAGGAGATGCCGTAACTTTAGAAGCCCAGATGGGTTTTCCTGAACAATCACCGAATCTTTTAACCTCCGATACATTTACAGAAGCTGTCGCAGCAGAACAAGAGCGACTGTCTCAGATTTTTGGTTGGGAACGGGAACTAGGGACTGGGGACTGGAGACTGGGGACTGATGATCTAGGGACTGGCAATATTAATAATGCCCAATCCCCAATCTGGCGACAATTATTAAAAGCTAGCGATCAATTTATTGTTTATCGAGCTTCTATTGCTGGCCCTACAGTGATTGCTGGTTATCACTGGTTTAATGATTGGGGAAGAGATACCTTAATTGCTTTACCTGGGTTGACTTTAGTACCTGGACGGTTTGATTTAGCTAAAGGTCTCCTACAAACTTTTGGGCGTTACTGTCGTCATGGTCTTATCCCTAATGCCTTCCCAGATATGGACAGTGAGCCGTTCTACAACAGCATTGATGCTGCTTTGTGGTGGATTGAAACTTTAGGACTTTATTTAGAAGCGACTCAAGATTGGGAATTTTTAGCTGAACAGTTCCCAGTGGTACAGCAAATCCATAAAGCATTTATCGGTGGAACACGCTACAACATCCAGGTAGATGCGACTGATGGACTACTGGGTTGGGATGCGCCTAGTGTTGCTCTGACTTGGATGGATGCTTTAGTTGAGGGACAACCTGTCACGCCTCGTCCCGGTAAACCTGTAGAAATTAATGCTCTCTGGTATTCTGCTTTGTGTTGGATGAGTCAATGGGCAGAATGTTTAAGTCAGCTAGACATTGGTAATTCTGTACGTTTAGCCAATCAAGGAAAGCGTTATGGTCAACAGGCACAACAGGTTAAGGCTTCTCTACAAAAATTCTGGAATCCCCAGTTGGGCTATTTATACGACACTATTGATTTTGACGATCGCCGCAATGCTCAAGTTCGCCCCAATGCAGTTTTAGCAATTTCCTTACATCATTGCGGCTTTTCTGAATCCCAAGGTCGTCAGGTATTAGATTTAGCTACTTATCGCTTGCTCACTCCCTATGGTCTTCGCTCTCTTGATCCAGCTGATAGACAATATATTGGTAAATGTGTAGGTAATAGCGAAACACGCGATCGCGCTTACCATCAAGGTACTGTTTGGACTTGGTTAATTGGCCCCTTTATCCGTGCTTGGCAGCGTTTTCTATCAGAACAACCATTACCTTTTAGTTGGCAACCTTTGTTAGATCACTTGTTTAATGATGCTTGTATTGGTTCAATTTCTGAAATTTTCGATGGCGATCCACCTCATCAACCCAGAGGCGCGGTAGCACAAGCTTGGTCTATTGCTGAAGTTATTCGCCACATAGATGAGTGCTGTTAGCGGTAGCGGGGCGTTTAGCCGGTGCTGAGTTGTGACTTGTGAGTGATATTTTCTCTTGACTCTACCCTTAAGGCAGGGTGTGTACTGTAAAGAGTCTCAGAGATGACGCAAATACCAAGATGTTAAAAATAGGTGATTTTTCCAAACTGAGCCAGGTGAGCGTAAAAGCACTACGTCTCTATGACCAAATGGGATTACTTCAACCACTACACGTAGACAACTTTACAGGCTATCGCTACTACTCGGCTGAACAACTACCGCGACTGAATCGCATTTTAGCTTTCAAAGATTTGGGTTTTTCTTTAGAGCAAATTGCCAAGCTACTGGATGAGAATTTACCACCAGCCCAAATTCGCGGAATGCTGCGACTCAAAGAAGCGGAAATTCAGCAGTTAGTAGAAGCAGAACAAGCAAGGCTCACACGAGTAGAAGCAAGAATCAAGCAAATTGAACAGGAGAATAGTATGCCCAACTATGAAGTTGTGATTAAAAAAGCTGAACCGATGCAAGTTGTATCTATACGCGAAATTCTACCAGATTATGCCAGTATAGGCAGTCTTTATGATGAATTGCACGAATATCTGAAACAACAGCAAGTCCAAGTTGGTGATTATTATGCTGGGATTTGGCATGATCCAGGTTATAAAGATGCTGATGTCAATGGGGAGGCTGTTATTTCCATTGCAGGATTAGTTAAAGGCAATGAAAGAATCAAAGTTTATGAGCTACCGGGATTAGAAGCGATCGCCTGTTTAATTCATCATGGTAGTTATGAAACTATTAGCCAAGCTTATGCAACTTTAGTATCGTGGATTGAAGCTAATGGCTATAAGATTACTGGGGCAAACCGTGAAGTATATATCATTGGTGGTAACGAGCAGACTAATGAATCTTATGTAACAGAAGTACAGTTTCCAGTGATTCCAGCTTGACATCCCAAAAACTGGCAGTGAAGATTTTTTATCTGGTATGGGTTTTCTGTCAATAACTAAATTGTAATTTTAGATGAAAGCAACGTTAATATGGAAAACCCGCTTTCTTTTTTGGCAAGTATAAAATTCCAGTGCCTTCCTCAGCACTCATTACTTATAAAATGGCTCAGGTCGGAGTTGAACCAACGACCCCAGGCTTATGAGTCCCGTGCTCTAACCAACTGAGCTACTGAGCCATGTTTTTCACACATTTTTTAGTTTAGCAGACAAATCTTTTTTTGACTAGTCTGATTTGCAATTAGTTTTGCAACCCTGAAGAAGAATTAGCAGCCTGAAAACAATAAGTGGGTGACGAGGGATTTGAACCCGCAACCAATAGATTAAGAGTCTACTGCTCTACCGTTGAGCTAGTCACCCACGCAAACAATCATAATAGCAATATTATAGTTAATTCGTCAATATTAAGTCAACTGATGATTTATGATTTAGCCGATTTGGGGAATTTGATCATGAATGTAGTTTGACTTGCAGCACTTTCTACAAAAATCGAGCCACCCAAATGTCTGACCATTTTTTTAACTAAAGCCATTTCTAAGCCTGTACCACTATATTTCCAAGGGTCATTTTTGCATAGATGGTAGAACGGCTCGAATATACGAACTTGATCATGGATAGGAATTTCTAACCCAGAATTGCTGATACTAAGTTTCAGTTCTGCTGGCGTTGTCTGAGCAGACACTGCAATTGATTCTCCCGGTGGCGTATATTTGCACACATAGCTGAGGAGTTCAGTGATAATTCGCTCTAGTTCTGTAATATCGGTTTCTAAGGGTGGGATGACAGTGGCAATATCTAGCTTTAATTGCTGTCCCTGACAGCTGGTGAGGTCTAGAAAAGATTCGACGATGGGGGGAAGCCAGGTTTGTAAATCAATGGTGATTAATGTTGGGGGTTCAGGTTTTGTTTCTAGATGGATGAGTGTGAGTAAATCGTTGATTAGTCTGCTTTCTCTACTACACTCGTTATGTAAAATCTGTAAGAGTTGAGGTACGATTTCAATATCTAATGTACCGTTGGGTAAGAGAATACTTTCCAGGGTTTGAGCGGCTAGACTAATATTCGTTATGGGTGTTTGCAGTTCATGGGAGAGGTTTTTGAGAAATTCTTGAGTGAGGCGTTCTTTGTTTTCTAGTTTGTGGATTCTTGCTTGTTTGCTTGTATTGAGACGTGTTTGCCGGATAGCGATCGCACATTCATGAGCTAAAGTTTGTACTAAGCCAATTTCTAGCTCACTAAACATCTGTTGTGTAGGTTTGATTAGCCAAAGATTACCCAGAGTTCCTTGCTGATCGAAAATAGGACAAGCTAGCTGGGTAATCACCAGTAACTTGGGATGCCATCCAGGTACTATTTCTACAGAGTGGAAATGTTGTTTTTGCAATAGTGGCTGATAAATTTCGCTCAAATCTTCAGGCTTTCTGCTGATTCCCTGGTATGTAGGCTGGGTAGGTGTATATTCACACACAACACTGGCGACAGAGCAATCAGAGTTGTAAAGTTCGATATAGCAAGACTCTAGTTGTAGTAACTTGGCTAACTCTTGAGTAAGATGAGCAAAAACTTGAGTTTCGTCTTGATGATCTCGGATTTGTGCCGTGATGCTTAAAACTAAGGCTTGAAAGCTTTTTGTCTGCTGGAACTGATTTTGATGTGCCTGCTTTTGTAATGCTAGTTCGTTTTTGAGATGTTTGATTTGCTGTTGTAGTTCTCCCTGCTGGGTAGCAATTCCTAGTTGGGTTGCTAGCTGTTGGAGTAAATCAATTTCTATTTGTTGCCATTGGTGGGGTTCATGGCAATATTGAGCAATTAATAACCCCCACAAATTTTGTCGTGATAAAATTGGGACGACTAGATGCGCTCTCACTTGCAACGATTCTAAAAAGTCTTTTTGACAAGTATTAATACCAGTTGCATAAATATCTTCAATGATTTCAGTGCAACATCGCCCGTGATGTTCTTTCTGCTTGCTACTTAAACAAGGATCTTGGAAGTGTTTACCCAATAAAGAAATATCAGGGTTTACTGTAGCTTCGGCAATTACCACGCCATTTCTGCCAGTTTGCATCTGATAAATGAGAATGCGATCGCAATTCAAACACTCTCGCACATCCTGAGCAGTTTGATGGAGAATTACATCTAAATCTAAAGACTCGTGAATTCTTTGGAGAATTGCTGCTAATACTTGTTCTCTTTCTGCATGGATTCCCCTGGCTTGGGCTACCTGTTTTGCAGGAGTGATATTACTACTAGTGCCAATGATGCGATAAATTCTAGAGTTAGCATCCCGTAATGGTGTAAGCGTTGTACTCCACCAAGTCGGTACTCCCTGAAATTGTAAACATTGTTCATAGGAAATAGTTTTGCCCAAGCGCACGCAATTAGCATAACGCTGACGCACCTTAGCAGCATCTACAGAGTTGAGAATATCCTCTGGTTTTTTACCCCGCAAATCTTGGGAACGTATACCTATCCATCGCTCATGGGTAGGATTAAGTGCTACATACGAAAAATCTCCATTCTCTAGGACATCCACCACAAAGATAGATGTCTGCACAGAGTCATACAAACTTAATAGCAGCTGTTCACTACTACTTTCTTCATCTACTGCTGTGCCAAAAATCAGATGAATATAAGATTCTTCTTTCAACTCGACGGCAGATTCTACTGAATTGATATTCATGCGAGAGTCCTGTCTGATATTTAATGACTCTTTGAGGTGCTTTATTTCATAATTTCGTTGATATAAAATGTTTTTAGCACCTAAAGCGAGTTATTGTGGTTATTTACTGATGATATATGAGCCTTTCTTTAATTCTTATCAGAAATCTAGGCAATTTAATAGCAATGAGCTTAACAAATCCAACTTTGTGAAGGTTAAAACGCATTTGTCAGCTAGGGTAATTTTATTGATTTTCTTTTATGAAGATTTAATTAATATTGTTACATATACTTAAACTTTATAGAAGCATAAAATTAATTAATGTTACGTTTCTTAATGAAACACCTATTTATTTAAGTGCTAGCTACCTTCTGCACTCACTCGTTCACGAGTTTATAAGCAGTCATACCGGTGAGGATAGCAACCACTAGCCAAGTAATAGCTAACCCTACCACTTCACCTAAAAATAAGCGAGTTAGTCGGTGTAATATCATCCCCACAGCATAACCAATAGGTAAAGCTACAGCCCAGCTAAGAGAGCTAACTATAATCCACTGCCAAGCCCAAGATACTGACGGACGGATTGCTAACCATTGCGCTAGTCCAATAGCAAAGCCGCCAAATGCTCCATAAATTGCCCCAAAGTAGCATCTCAAAGGCAGAATTTCTGAAGCCGGTACACTCCAACCGACTGCACCCATGCCTATAGCTGTGAGTAATACCCAGGCTGCTAAAGTTAATATAATCCACTTGATAGTGAAGATAGTTTCTTTGAGGATAAGACTTTGAGGTAATGCGATCGCTAATCCTCCAATTGCTGCTTGTACTACGCCAATCTCTGCCCGTTCGCCAATTTCAATCCAGAACAAGCTTCCCAAAAAACCGCCAAAATTAGCTAAAATCCACAGCAGCATAAATTTTAACGGGGTTTTGGCAGAGATGATTGGCATCAAATTTTATTGATATTTTGGATAAAAAATAGATTAATTGAAAGTGTTGAGCAATCATATCCCTGTCACCTGTCACCTGTCACCTGTCACCTCTCCCCTACTTCCTCCCTATCGTCAACGGTCTTTTTGCCTTAGCTGCAAACAACTCACCAAAAACCTTGCGTCGTTGTTGGGGTGATTCTGGTGCGATGTAACCCCACAAACTTTCCCAGTAAAAAAAAGATATACCAAAAAATTGGCGATCGCGCACTGCTTCAATCTGTTCTTGAACCTGTGCAATTTTCACTGGAGTACGTAAAGTACCTGTAGAAATACCAATAGCTACAGGTATTTTAGTCCGAGCAAATTTTACTGATGGTGCTTCTATTTCTGTAATAAAACTGCGTTTGTCACTGCGATAAACCTGTAAAATCAACTCATCTACAAATCCTTTTTTTACCCAATTTTCCCAATCTTGCAAGTAATTTTTATAAGCAAAAACCTGTGAATTAGGAGACAGAGATATTTTGACATTAGGTTTTATCTCTTTCACAACTTGATATATTTCTGCCATAAAGCCAGTAATTTTATTAGCACGCCAACTCATCCATTCTGGGTTAAAGTGGTCAATAGGAGGGCTTTTACCTTGATGTTCTTTTTGATAAAGCTCAATAGTAAATAGGTCATAGCCAAACTGCACCGGCATTCCAAAATGATCATCAAATTGAATACCATCTACATCATAATTGCCAACTACTTCTACAACTAACGACAAGATAAATTCTTGTACTTCTGGATGCAAGGGATTCAGCCAAACTAATTTATTGGTAGGCTGATTATCCAGTTTTTTTGGCAAAATCTCACTAAGAGTTTTCGCCCCTTTTCTTCCCATTGTTAACCAATCTGGATAACGCCTCACTAATTCTGAATCAGGTGGGGACATAAAACCATATTCAAACCAGGGAATGACAGTTAAACCTTTAGGTTTGGCAAGTTTCAATAACTTTGTCAAAAAATCTTGACCGCTATGTGCAATATTCAGTAAAGGCTGAACATCACTACCTGTAAATAATTTAGCTGCATTACTTTTGTAAAAGGTATATCCCCGATTCCAAACTACAGGATAAATCGTATTGAAATTGAGTGCTGATAATTGATTAACAGCGCGTTCAATGCCCCAAGGTACAAATAGTACACCACTAGCAACATTAGTTAGCCAAACTCCACGAATTTCTGTTGTAGTTGGTAGGCTATTTTTTTGTTGATAATCTGAAAGTGAAGGGTCAGAAAATATTGTTAAGCACAATATGAGTTGCACACACATCACATAAAACAAACAAAGTTTAGCCAACCGATTCATGTATAATTTTGACTTTGTTGTGTAAGGACATTTATCAATACAGAATAAATCATTATTTATTTAGATAATGTAGGAATATCATAATAATCTGCCAAAACAAAAAGTGCCAAATAAAAACTTGTCACTTTATATTTTGGCTTGAATTTATTTATTGAGTAGTTAACAGTGAACACTTAGTTTGTTCGTAGTAAGGACTTTAGTCCTTTGTCTTGAAATAAGAAAGGACTTTAGTCCTTACTACAAACTATTTTAAAACCTCTCTACGCCTACAAATTGCTGATTATTACTTTGATTTGCAGCCTCTCCACAAGTGCGCGGTGTAGGAAATATCTTGCCAGGATTTGCTAAACCTTGAGGATTAAATACTTGCCGTACCCACTGCATAGTCTCTAAATCAGTAGTGCTAAACATATCTGGCATATAGCACTTTTTATCAGCACCTATACCATGTTCTCCAGAAATACTACCGCCAACTTTGACACAAAGTTTGAGAATTTCCCCGCCTAATTCTTCAACTTTTTCTAATGCACCATGTACAGAATTATCAAAAAGAATCAATGGATGCAAATTTCCATCACCAGCATGAAAAACATTTGCAATTTGATAACCGAATTTTTGGCTTAATGCCTCAATTTCTTGTAATACATAGGGTAACTGCGTCCGAGGAATCACCCCATCTTGCACATAATAATCTGGACTTAAATGACCAGCCGCCGCAAACGCAGCTTTACGTCCCTTCCACAGCTTTAACCTAGTTTCTAGGTCACTAGCAGAAGTAATATTCCGCGCCCCGTTCTTCTTACAAATTTCAGCAACACGCTTCTTATTTTCTGCAACTTCTATTTCTAAACCATCAATTTCAACTAACAAAATGGCTGTAGCATCACGAGGATAACAATTCGTAGCTACTACATCTTCCACAGCATTAATGCTAATATTATCCATCATTTCCATCCCGCCAGGAATTATCCCTGCGCTGATAATATCCGACACAGTTTCGGCAGCAGCTTCTACACTAGTAAAATCTGCTAATAGCACACAAATTGATTCTGCACTCTTGAGAATTCTGAGAGTAATTTCTGTAGCGATACCCAAAGTACCTTCTGAACCAACAAAGATACCAGTTAAATCATAACCAGGAGTTTCGGCAATTTGTCCGCCTAAATCGACTATATCCCCTTCAGGTGTAACAATTTTCAACCCCAAAACATGGTTAGTGGTGACACCATACTTTAAGCAGTGCACCCCGCCAGAATTTTCTGCTACATTTCCGCCAATTGAACAGATAATTTGGCTTGAAGGGTCGGGAGCATAGTAAAATCCAGCACCACTGACAGTCTGTGTCACCCAACTGTTAATTACCCCTGGTTGTACGATAATGCGCTGATTGTCTAAATCTACATTCAGGATTTGCCGCATTAAAGAAGTGACAATTAAAACTGAGTCTTCTGAGGGTAACGCGCCGCCAGATAAACCAGTACCAGAACCTCGTGCGATGAAGGGGACTGCATACTGGTTGCATATCTTCACTATCGCAGCTACTTGTTCTGTAGTTCGTGGTAACACCGCCACGGGTGGACGTTGGCGATAGCTAGTTAAACCATCGCATTCATAGGTGATGAGTTCTTCACGGCGTTGCACTACGCCATTCGTACCAAGCACAGCCTCGAATGCTTTGATGATGGGTTTCCAGTTACGTTGTTGTTTATCTTGGGTAAGCATAGATTTTTATTTAAATGCTGGGTGGGTTAGTTTAATTACTATTGTTGCCAGAATAACAGTTTCGAGGGATGAAGAGGCGATCGCTCTCATATTTAGTATTGAGTTTAATGAGTTGAGGAGAGGCTATTATTTAGCCTGGATAAATTAATATATGAAGTTTCCTTCTTGATCTATGTAGCGTTCTTGTTCATCAATTGTGACCAATGCCACCCCATAGGAGAAGTCGCGAGCATTATCAAACTGAAGCGGAATTTTTAACAGTCCATTCTTATCAATATAGCCCCACTTTTTGCCGATCTTAATTTTCGCTAATCCTTCGGAAAAATTAGAAGCATCATCAAACTGAGTCTTTATAACTAGCTGTCCCCTGTAATCAATGTAGCCATAGTTGCCGCCTATAGTACCTGTACCCAACATTAACTGTTTACGCTGACCACCAATATTGACTAAAGCTAGACCTTCAAAAAAGTTATTAGCCGAATCGAATTGAAGTGATATGACTATTTGTCCCTTTTGATCAATATATCCATATTTACCTCCTATTACACCTAAAACACCCTGTTTACCACCATGATTAACCACTGCTAAACTTTCGGAAAAGTTAGAAGCATCATCAAACTAAGGCAGGATTATCATCTGTGCATTTTTGTTAATATAGCCCCACTTGTTAGCAAGTTTAACTGATGCTAGTCCTTCTGAAAAGTTAGAAGCTGAATCAAACTGAGGCAAGATTCTCATATGCCCATTCTTGTTGATATAGCCCCACTTGTTAGCAAATTTGACTGATGCTAATCCTTCTGAAAATTTTGAAGCTGAATCAAACTTTGTTGGTATGATTAGTTGTCCATTATTGTCGATATAACCCCACTTTTCACTAATCTTAACTGCTGCTAACCCTTCTGAAAATTGCTGTCCAAAATCAAAATAAGGTTTAATTACTAAATGCCCACTCTTATTGATATATCCCCACTTATTACTAATTGTGACCGATGCCAGATCCTCGTCAAAGGAACGGGCGAAATCAAACTGGGGTTTGATAACTATTTGTTTGGATTTTCTATCACAATAACCAAACTTTTTACCAATTATTATCAATCCTAGTCTTCGGGAAACAGTTGGAGAGACCGAAAGTACAATAGCTTGATTTAACGCTTCCAGTGCCTCACCTGCATCTGCGTATCGCTGGCTGAAATTGTACCGCACCATTTTGGTTAAAATTTCTGCTAGCCAGTCACTCACTTGAGCTTTTTCTCGCCAGACAACTTCTAATGTATCAGGATCTATTCTTAGTTCTTGTGGTAATACTCCAGTTAAAACTTGAATCGCAGTCATTCCCAGTGCATATACATCACTACATAATCTGGGATGACCATGAAACTGCTCACTTGGCATATAACCACGAGTACCAATTGGTACTGTACTACTGATTTTTCCCTGAGCATTAACCCCTAAAGTGCTAATTTCTTTTATGATGCCAAAATCAATAAGGACAAGTTTATTATCGGAATACCGCCGCATCAAGTTCAATGGTTTGATATCTCGATGAATTACATTATTTTGATGAACAAAGGTTAGCACTTCTAGAATATCTTGTAGAAGTTGAATTACATCAGCTTCACTCCAAGGTTTTCCCTGTTCTATTTCGTAACTCAGATCATGCCCTTCAATACGTTCTTGGACAAGATACAGTTCTTTATTCTCTTCAAAGAAGTCATACAGTTCAGGGATTTGGGAATGTTCCTTACCCAATTTAAATAGTATGGCTGCTTCCTTTTTAAATCTTTCTTCTGTATCTAAATCTGGAGTTTGAGGTCTAGTAAGCCGCTTGATAACACATTTATACTTTGGGCTGACGGGTAGATCCTCTGGGTATTCAGCCAAATAGGTTTCTCCGAATCCACCTGATCCTAATTTTTCGATAATTTTATAACGTCGCCGCAGTATGTATCCAATCATTATGCTGCTCTACAGACCTACATTTGTAGATTTTGACACAGCCTACTCAGTTATTGTAGGTAAATTATTAAATACCATCTCACTTCCCATCAATTAATCTAGAAATAACGCTCTTAAATCAATGGATAAAATCATGGTTGAGCAACTTCTCATAAATAATGATGATTTCTATGTACCAGATGCCAACCAGTTAATTACTGAAGATGATACACCTGTGGACAATTTTGCATCTGCCAAACAACAACGCTTATTAGTCGGCTCTCTTTACAGTTCATTACAAAATCAGACTTTTTTAGCTGAAGCTAACGTTGGTATTTATCACGCAGACAAACAGCCTTCAATTGTACCCGATATTTTCCTCAGCTTGGATGTCCAGACTCCTGCAAATTGGTGGGAGAAGCAAAATCGTTGTTATATGGTTTGGCGGTTTGGTAAACCTCCAGAAGTCGTGATTGAAATTGTTTCTAATCAAGAAGGTGACGAACTTAGTAAAAAGCTGCAAATTTATGAACAAATGCGGGTAAGTTATTATATTGTGTATGATTCAACTCAGCAATTAGGAGAAAAAATACTGCGGGTTTATGAATTGAGGGGAAGACGCTATTTTGAAACCTCCGAAACTTGGCTAGAACAAGTGGGTTTAGGTGTGACTCTCTGGGAAGGCGAATTTGAAGGTAGACATGATACTTGGTTACGTTGGTGCTATCAAGATGGTAGTGTTTTACTGACTGGTGATGAACTCGCTCAACAGCAACGACAACGTGCTGAACAAGCAGAAGAACGCGCTCAATTACTAGCAGAAAGGCTGCGAGCAATGGGAATTGATCCTGATACGCTGTAAAAAGCATACGTAGAGACGTTGAATAAAATGTCTCTACACATTGTTGATAAATTCTTGTACACGCTGCCAAACACTCTCTAATAAATCAGGATCATTAGCATCAAACCATTCAATTTTGGGATAGGCTCTAAACCAAGTGCGTTGGCGTTTGGCAAATTGTCTTGTATGCAAAACTGTTAATTCTTTGGCTGCATCTAAGGAAATTTCACCCCGTAAATATTGCTTGATTTCTTGATATCCTAAAGTATTTAATAAAGGTAAATCAGCACCATATTTTTGACAAAGATATTCTACCTCGGCAACTAAACCATCTTGTACCATTTGCTCAGTACGCTTGTAAATACGCTGTGCTAATTTCTCTACATCACAATCTAACCCAATCTGCAAAATCGGATAATCTGGGGGATTTTCCCCTTGCTGCTCAGAAATTGGAATTCCTGTCACATAAAATACTTCTAAAGCTCGTAAAGTTCGCACAGGATCATTCGGATGAATTTTTTGTGCAGCAGTCAGATCCACTTGCTGCAATATACCGTAGAGTGTAGTTTGTCCGAGAGATTCGAGTTGCGATCGCAATTCATAATTTGGTGCAACTCTAGGAATCTTCATCCCATGCACAATAGAGCGAATATATAAACCAGTACCTCCCACCAATAATAGTGGAGACACATCAAGAGAATTAATTAAGTTTTGTGCTTGTTCTTGATAGTCTGCTACCGTCATTATCTCTTGGGGAGCGCAGATATCTACTAAATAATGTGGGACTAGTTGTTGTTCCCTGAATGTTGGCTTCGCCGTACCAATATTAAACTCACGGTAAACCTGACGGGAATCAGCACTCAGAATTACAGAACCCAGCCGCATAGCCAAATTCAAAGCCAAACCAGACTTACCCGTCGCCGTAGCACCACAAATTACGATTAATTTAGTCATTAGTCAACAGTCATAAGTTTTTCTACCTTGTTTCACTAGTTCCCAGTCTCCAGTCCCCTCTGTGCTAAAATTCTGAAGCCTTTTGCTCTTTTTACACTCGACACTACAAAGTCTTCATCTCTCATGCTCAAAAACCCATAGCCTATGTCATGAATCTGTAAAATTTGAAATATTCAGGGAATTAATTCAAAAAACTTATGGGGATACATCCCCTATATAAACTTCTCATAAAAATGCCCTACAGTCGCCATCAAGGCTTTTGTGTTAAAATTTTGGGGTGTTTTGACTTTACAGCCTTTGGGCGATTTCAACCCCACGCATCAGGAGAATTTTCATGACGAGCAGTTACAGTGCCGATCAGATTCAAGTTCTGGAAGGTCTGGAAGCCGTCCGCAAACGACCGGGGATGTACATCGGTTCTACCGGCCCGCGAGGACTCCACCATTTAGTTTATGAGGTGGTCGATAACTCTATTGATGAAGCATTAGCAGGTCACTGTACTCATATAGAAGTTGACCTCAATGCTGATGGATCAGTGACGGTGACAGATGATGGCCGCGGTATTCCAATTGATACTCACTCACGCACGGGGAGATCGGCCTTAGAAACTGTGTTAACCGTACTGCACGCTGGGGGTAAGTTTGGCGGCGGTGGTTATAAAGTTTCTGGGGGATTGCACGGGGTTGGGATTTCTGTCGTTAATGCCTTATCGGAAGTTGTAGAAGTAACCGTTTGGCGAGATAGCAAGGTTCACACTCAGCGATATGAACGGGGTGTTCCTGTCACGGAACTCATAGCCAAGCCTTATAAGGAAGCAAGAACAGGTACATCTGTCAGCTTTAAGCCAGATCCGCAAATCTTTACCACTAATACTGAGTTTGATTACATTACCCTATCATCTCGATTACGCGAATTAGCGTATTTGAATGCAGGGGTGAAAATTACCTTTACCGATCACCGTTTAGACGTTATTAAAAGCGATACACCCAAGGTAGAAAGCTACGAGTATAAGGGTGGGATTCGGGAATATATCGCTTACATGAACCGCGAAAAGCAGCCACTGCATGAAGAAATTATTTATGTGCAGGGAGAACGCAATAACGTACAAATAGAAGTCTCTTTGCAGTGGTGTACAGATGCTTACACAGACAATGTCCTAGGTTTTGCCAACAATATTCGTACTGTTGATGGTGGTACACACTTAGAAGGTTTAAAAGCTGTTTTAACCAGAACGTTAAATGCGATCGCTCGCAAGCGTAATAAAATTAAAGAGAACGAACCTAACCTCAGTGGTGAACACGTCCGGGAAGGTTTAACGGCGGTTATTTCTGTAAAAGTACCAGACCCAGAATTTGAAGGACAAACCAAAACTAAACTCGGTAACACTGAAGTTCGGGGTATTGTCGATTCTTTAGTAGGTGAGGTTCTCACAGAGTATCTAGAATTTCGTCCCGGTATAGCAGACTCTATATTAGATAAAGCTATTCAAGCTTTCAAAGCCGCAGAAGCTGCACGCCACGCGCGGGAGTTAGTACGACGCAAATCAGTATTAGAATCTTCTCCATTACCTGGTAAATTAGCAGATTGCAGTTCCCGTGATCCTAGTGAATCGGAAATATTTATAGTGGAAGGGGATTCTGCGGGTGGTAGTGCTAAACAAGGACGAGATCGCCGTACTCAAGCAATCTTGCCTCTACGGGGTAAAATTCTCAATATCGAGAAAACTGACGACTCCAAAATCTATAAGAATAATGAAGTCCAGGCTTTAATCACAGCCTTGGGTTTGGGAGTCAAAGGTGACGAATTCGATTCCACCCAACTACGTTATCACCGCATCGTTATTATGACAGACGCGGACGTAGATGGGGCGCACATCCGCACACTCTTACTGACATTCTTCTATCGATACCAGCGAGCGCTCATCGAACAAGGCTTTATCTATATCGCTTGTCCCCCATTATATAAAATAGAACGGGGACGTAATCATGATTATTGTTATAGCGATCGCGAACTGCAAGCAATAATCGCCAAATTCCCAGCTAATGCCAACTATACCATCCAACGCTTTAAAGGTTTGGGTGAAATGATGCCTGCACAACTTTGGGATACCACTATGAATCCCCAAAGCCGCACTCTCAAACGCGTAGAAATTGAAGATGCAGCTGAAGCAGATCGCATCTTTACAATTTTAATGGGCGATCGCGTTGCACCTAGACGTGAATTTATCGAAACCTATGGTTCTAAACTAAACCTCCACGATCTCGATATCTAATCAGCTGACTAGCCTCAAATAAACTTCTGCATGGGTAATTGGTAAACATCAATTACCCATTTATTGTCAATGCTCACCTCTACCCTCATCGCCTCACCACGCCAACGCCACCAATAATACAGTAACTTCACAAAGAAAAAATCTTCAGCGTGCAGGATATCTACCAAGGAAGTCAGTCCGGGAAATTTGTTTTGTTTTTTTAGTTAAGGAAAATTGTTTGATAATATACATTAAGGAATCATTAACTACATCATCAATTTTTATTGATATCAAAATGCACAAAACTGTTTTCATGTCAAGTAACTTTTCCAAATTGATTGAATATTGTTTGTTATTGCTTGAATAATTCAAAAAAATATTAATTTTTAGTTACCAAGCTCATTAATGCCACCATCGGAAACAGCATTTGTTAAGCTGGGATAGCAAAGCTCTGTATTAATCAGACTAGTATAACTATCCGAGTTTCTTCAGCATCAAAGATGACGAAATCACAATATTTTCCAGGACATAAGCCGAATTTATTGCAATTTTTTGACAACCTACCAGATTGGAAATAGGTTAAACCTGAAGATGAAGACCAAAATTAAGCATCCCCTTATACAGATGCCTAAAGTAGACAATAGTCTGATACTAGCTAGCTAATATGTTCTCTCTTTAACTTTTTGAGAGCTATAATTTCATCTGTATTAGATAAAGTTTTGCTTTAAGTCAGCAAATATCTGTAATCCCAACTGTCAAATCCCTTTTTAATTGATTAAAATATCGTTGGATACAATAATCAAAGTTTGTCAAGATTCAGAGGTGTGAAATCTCAGCATTGCGCTAATGTGTGAATAAGGCTGAATTTCTGAAATCTCAACCAACTGCCATTGGGGTAGTGTCCAAAACCTTTACTAGCTAGTAAAGGCGGTTGACACGTAAAAAGTTCCGTCTTTAAAGACAAGAACTAACTCCATTGGTATCTTGATTTAATTGGAAGTCTTACCCAATTCTCCGGACTGACTGTTTTATGAAGGAATTGTAAAAATGGGTGACTCAATGCTTCTGGAATAAGTTAACATGAAATACACTATATTCTAGGTAATTTGTGTTTTACATAATACATAAAATTATGTAAAGACAGCTTTAAATTCCTAAGAATATAAAGATAATGCCACTGCAATTCAAAAAAACTTTAGAGAAAATTTAAGTGCATCACTACCATGTTTAATGTCTTTTTGATATTAGTGGCTTTACCTTGCTTAATGACTTCATGATTAACACACAAAAAAAGTGCAATTTTTGTGAAACAGGCTACAATCGAAACAGTCTTTATAGGAAAATATGCCCACAGCCATAATTCATTTATACCGAGGGATAAATTTTTTGATCAAGACAAGTTTTTTTAGAGAAGCCAGTTAAAAGTTGTATGCGAAAGCAACAATTTTGGCTGGCATTGATAGGTGAGTAAGTCAGCATCCACTGCGGCTTTTCCCATTCGTTAAGGAAGAGCAAAACTTCCTAAAAACACCAGGGTAATCAATCTAAAACCCTATTGTTTATTAACTAGCTCAATTTAAAAAGAGCAGTAACCAAGTCTTGAGTAATTGATTCTGCAAGGAGCATGAGGAACGCGGCATGAACCAGGCTAACAACGTACTCGATAGCATTTATCAGCCTGACCTAGAAATAATGAATCAGCCTGAAGAAATCGAGTTAGAAGACCTCTTAATTGAAGAAGAAGAAGAGGACTTGCTGCTTACCGATGAAGGCGAAATTGATGATTTTTTAGAGCCTCAGTCTGATGAGGACGACGCAAAGTCTGGAAAAGCCGCTAAATCGCGTCGTCGGACACAAAGCAAGAAGAAGCACTACACTGAAGATTCGATTCGTCTTTACTTGCAAGAAATCGGTCGAATTCGGCTGTTGCGTGCTGATGAAGAAATCGAATTGGCGCGGAAAATTGCTGATTTATTGGAATTAGAACGGGTTCGAGATAGGTTGCAAGACCAATTAGAACGCGAACCCGAATATAAAGAATGGGCAGAAGCCGTACAACTACCATTACCAGCATTTCGTTATCGTCTGCACATTGGTCGCAGAGCGAAAGATAAAATGGTGCAATCGAACCTACGTCTTGTAGTTTCAATTGCTAAGAAGTACATGAATCGCGGTTTATCATTCCAAGATTTAATTCAAGAAGGTAGTCTTGGCTTGATTCGGGCTGCGGAGAAGTTTGACCATGAGAAAGGTTATAAATTCTCCACCTACGCTACATGGTGGATTCGCCAAGCCATCACCAGAGCAATAGCAGACCAATCCCGTACAATTCGTCTACCTGTTCACCTCTACGAAACCATTTCGCGCATTAAGAAAACTACCAAGTTGTTGTCTCAAGAAATGGGACGTAAACCAACAGAAGAAGAAATCGCGACTCGCATGGAAATGACCATCGAGAAACTACGGTTCATTGCTAAATCTGCTCAATTACCAATTTCACTAGAAACACCCATTGGTAAAGAAGAAGATTCCCGCTTAGGTGATTTTATTGAATCCGACGGTGAAACCCCAGAAGATCAAGTTTCTAAAAATCTTCTCCGTGAAGACCTCGAAAAAGTCCTCGATAGCCTCAGCCCTCGTGAACGTGATGTTCTCAGACTGCGCTACGGTTTAGATGATGGTCGGATGAAGACCTTAGAGGAAATTGGTCAGATTTTCAACGTTACCCGTGAACGGATTCGTCAAATAGAAGCCAAAGCACTCCGTAAGTTACGCCATCCCAATCGCAATAGCGTACTTAAGGAATATATCCGGTAGTCCTAAATCAATAGTCAATTATCAATAAATAATCAAGCTTTTTCAATCTTGAACTTGACTGTGGACTTGCGACTATTGATTAAAAATAATAAAAAACCTGGGAGATAATTTAACTCCCAGGTTTTTTGTTTATCTCTTTATTATTACGAGGCAACCTGACATCTTAAAACTTATACCAACTCAAAAGATAGAAGCAACACATTTACCTAGGTAATAGCGCAGTGGATTACGCACCTACGTGTCTATTTGTCGCATCTTTTTAAACTAGTATTACAGAATGCCCCAGAAATGTAAAAAGCCTTGACCAGAGAACAATTCAATTAATACAGCCGCTAAAAAACCAATCATTGCCAAGCGACCGTTCCAAATTTCGGCTTGGGGAGTAAAGCCCCAACGCCAAGCGTTGCGATCTTCGATTACAGGAGCTGTGATTTTTGTTGTGTCTGTCATGATTGGCACTCCAAACTGAATTTGCTAAGGATTGTTGCCTTATGTAAACTAATATAACAATATTTTTTAGAAATGCAACATTTCTTTATACTTTTCTGGCGATAAATTGACGGCGATTTTCGCATACATCAAACAAATAGCTTGATACATCTATCTTTTGATATAAATATTTCAGATCAGAACAGGTAACTACCTACATATGGCAATATTAATAATCCTGATTATTGGCAGAATTTAGCAACTTTTATGGAATATTTTCAAAAGCTAATAGTTTTTCTGTCGTAGATAATTTGCAAAAATTGGACTGTCAATCTCTTGTCTATCAATCCCTCTGACTTCTCAACTTCAAGGGAATGATAAAATACTCAGATGTAATTCCTGCAATTGTATTAATTAAAACGAAATAATGAGACTGATGAATGCCAAGATCAACATAAGGATGTCATAACGGTATCACCAGCACTATGCCAGAACTACACCAATCAATTGCCCAACACTATCATGAACGGACTAAATATGACCCTGATACCCTTGCTGCTAAAAGTCAGAGTTTAGATTGGGCTAAACAGCCAGTACCTTTTAAGGAGTATAGAATTGGTTCTGATATTGACCTCAAACCTTATATTCAAGAAACTCCAGAGGCGTTTGTCAATGACCCTAATGCCCAATGGTGGCAAAGACTTTCGCGGTTTTTGTTTCGCAGTTACGGATTGACAGCTAGAATGCCTTCTTTGGGGAATACGGTATATTTACGTTCTGCCCCCAGTGCCGGGGGATTATATCCTGCGGAAGTGTATGTAGTGTCTCGTGGTACACCCCTATTACCGCCAGGGCTGTATAACTACCAATGTCGGACTCATTCACTGACCCACTATTGGGAAAATGACACGTGGCAAGCATTACAAGAAGCTTGTTTTTGGCATCCGGCTTTAGAAAATACCCAATTAGCAATCATTGTAACGGCAGTTTTCTATCGTTCTGCTTGGCGGTATGAAGACCGTGCTTATCGGCGGATTTGTTTGGATACAGGACATTTATTGGGCAATATAGAATTAGCAGGGGCAATTACTGATTATCGCCCGCATTTGATTGGTGGTTTTATTGATGAAGCAGTTAATAATTTACTTTATATAGATCCATTACAGGAAGGAGCGATCGCTGTTTTACCTCTAGCAGACTTATTAGATATCAGACAAAATTTACCATCAGGATGTACTGCCCTCCCCTCAGCTACAGAAACTAACTATCCCCACATACCGGATGGTGAACTTCTGTCATATTTTCATTGCTACACCCAAATTAATACTGGTATTACGGGCAACCTGAATTTACCTACAGTCAAACAACCAAAATCCTTAGAAGATAAATATAATTTTCCTTTCTGTCTTAAAGTTCCCACTACCACCACACCCATTGATTGGGGAAACCATCTCTCAGATTTAGAACTTACCATCCACAAGCGGCGTTCTACCCGTGCTTACAATGGTGATGAGTTAATTCTAGATGAACTTAAAGCTTTACTCGATTTCACCTATCAATCCCAAAATTATCTAGACCAAAATTTAGATCCTGCACCTGATTACTTTGATTTGAATTTAATCCAAACATTTATTGCTGTTTGCGGTGTTAAAGGACTAGAAACTGGTTGTTACTATTACGCACCCAAAGCCCAAGAATTACGACAAATCAGGTTTAAGAATTTCCGGCGAGAATTACACTTCCTTTGTTTGGGTCAGGAACTAGGTCGAGATGCTGCGGTCGTGCTTTTTCATACAGCCGACCTGAAATCAGCTATTGCTCAATATGGCGATCGCGTTTATCGTTACTTACACATGGATGCTGGTCATTTAGGGCAACGTCTAAATTTAGCTGCCACTCATCTCAATTTAGGTGTCAGTGGTATCGGTGGCTTTTTCGATGACCAAGTAAATGAAGTTTTAGGAATTCCTGCTGATGAAGCTGTGATTTACATCACTACTTTAGGTCGTCCGCGATGAAATAAATCACAAGGTTTCAAAGAATTTTAGATTATAACTAGCTCTCTAGTGTAACTATTTTATTTGTCTTTATGTACGGCTCATTAGTGAGATAAAACCTGGAAATACCAACAAATTATTTATTTGTATTGACACTCCCTAATAAGTAACTGCCAATTTGGGATAATTTGTTTTATTTCCCTTCTCCTCAAGTTATTTTAATATTTTTACTAATAAAGCAAATCACAACTTTTTGAAAAAATAAGTAATCAATCAATAATGTTATTACCTGACGATGAAAGCCAACGCCTCGAATTTTTACAAAAATGTCAGATTTTAGATACACCACCGGAAGAAGCTTTCGATAATCTGGTGCAGTTGGCTGCTGATATTTGTGAAACACCAATAGCTTTTATTAGTTTCATAGATACTGATCGGGAATGGTTTAAGTCTAAAGTGGGAATAACTGAATCAGAAATACCACGGAGCATTTGTTTGGGTAATTATACTATTTTGCAAAGAGAAATATTAGTTATTCCAGATATTTTGCAAGATGATAGGTTTGCTGAAAATTCTCCAGTATTATCAAACTGTCATGCGCGTTTTTATGCGGGTATTCCTTTAATTACTGCCAATGGCTTTGCAATAGGTAGTTTGGCTGTTATGGATTTTGTACCACGGTACTTAAACCATAAGGTACAGGCTTTATTATATAGATTGGCAAGTCAAGTAATCAGCCAAATTGAGTTACACCAAGAGAAAAGAATTCATGTCGAAGAACGGGAAATAATTGAACACGCACTACAGACAAGTGAGGCTAGACTCAGAGGTATTATCGAGGCTATTCCTGTCCCATTAATTATTTCACGGGTAGCAGATGGTTTAATTTTATATAGCAACTCAGAATTTATTCAAAAATTCCAATTAACTAATGATGATTTAGTAAATCGGCATATTTCAGAGCTATACCAAAACTCGAATGACAAACAAAAAACTTTAGCAGCATTAGCTCAAAATGGTTCTTTAGTAAATTACGATATCCAATTTAAGCGGACTGATGGTACATTATTTTGGGCTATTGCATCACTACAATATTTAAATTTTAACAACGAATATGCTATTTTAACTATTCTTTATGATATCACTGAACGGAAAAATGCCGAGGTAAAACTCCAAGAGCAAAATTCCTTCTTGCAAAATATTTTTGCACTTATTCCTTTAATGATTGCGATTGTTAATACCGATGGTAAAGTTCAATGGGTAAACCAAGAGTTAGAACGTATTTTAGGTTTGGATTTAGAAGATTTTCAAACTCGTGATGTTTTAGCAGAGTTGTACCCTGATCCTGAATATTATCAGTCTGTGATTAATTGTATTCAATCCGCAGACAGCTCTTGGAATGATTGGAAAACTTTGTTACCCAATGGTCGGTTAATAGATACATCTTGGGCAAATATCCTACTTCCTAATGGTCAAATCATTGGGATTGGACAGGATATTACAGCACGTAAACAAACTGAACGCACACTCAAAGCTCAAGCTGAAAGAGAGCAACTAATGCGAACTATTGCTCAAAGAATACATCAATCTTTAAATCTTCAAGATATTCTCAATGCCACAGTTCAAGAAGTGAGAGATTTACTAGAAGTTGATCGCGTTGTAGTTTATCAGTTTGATCTAAATATGATTGGTAAAATTGTTGCCGAATCAGTACAACCAGGATGGACAATTTCTTTGAGTACAGACATTGAGGATACTTGTTTTCAGACAGGGGCAGGAGCAGAGTATTACCAGAGAAGAAAACGAGCGATCGCTAATATTTATGAAGCTGGACTGACCAATTGTCATATTAAATTATTAGAACAATTTCAAGTCAAAGCCAACCTAGTCGTACCAATTTTACTAGAAATGGGGGAAGGGGATATCAATCCTCACCTTTGGGGTCTTTTGATAGCACACCAATGTTCTAGCACCAGGATATGGAAAGAACATGAACTAGATTTACTTGATCAACTTTCTGTACCAATTGCGATCGCTATTCAACAATCTTACATATTTCAGCAAGCCCATAATGAATTGGCTGAACGACAAAAGGCAGAAATTAAATTAAGAAATGCCTTAGCTGAAAAAGAAATTTTATTAAAAGAAGTTCATCATCGGGTTAAAAATAACTTGCAGATAGTTTCTGGATTATTACAGTTGCAGGCTCAAACCCTCAAAGACCCTGAACTAATTAAAACATTAAGAGATAGTCAAAATCGTGTTGAATCAATATCTATGGTTCACAAAAATTTATATACTTCTCCTGATATTGGTCAAATTAATATTACTGAATATATTGATAATTTAGTAACTAGTATTATCACCTCATATCATATAGTACCAGGAAAAATAATTGTAAGAACGGATATTCATCCCATTCATTTGAATATTGACCAAGCGATCACCTGTGGCTTAATCATCAACGAACTAATGTCTAATTCTCTTAAATATGCTTTTCTTGATCAAGAAAAAGGCATGATTATCATTAGGTTACGTCCTATAAATAACAATATTGAAATGATTATTCAAGATAATGGTGTTGGTTTACCGAATGATTTAGATTGGCAGAATCCAGTTTCTCTGGGTCTTTCGTTAGTGTATGATTTGGCAACAGAACAATTAGAAGGAGATGTGACTGTAGAATCTCTTAATGGCACATTATTTAAAATAAGCTTTCCACAATAAATTATTATTGATTAATTAATTTAATAAATTTAAAAAAGAGCAATGGAAACAGCAAAAATTTTAGTAGTTGAAGATGAAGTCATTGTAGCTAGAACTATTGCCAGTCAACTTACTCAACTAGGCTACACAGTGATAGGTACAGCTTCTTCGGGAAAAGTAGCGATCGCTAAAGCATTAGAAGCTAAACCAGAGTTAGTTCTAATGGATGTCATCCTCAAAGGTGAAATGGATGGGATTGATACCGCTAGTTACATTAGGGAACACTTAGATATTCCCGTTATATTTTTAACCGCCTATGGTGATGATAATACTTTAGAGCGAGCAAAAATTACCCAACCTTTTGGATATATTATTAAACCATTCACATCTAAAGACTTACGCATAGCCATTGAAATTGGTCTTTTAAAACATCGATTAGAACGAGATATTAGAGAAAATCATGATAAATTAGCAACTTTGTTAAATTCGATTAGTGATGCGGTGATTGCCACTGATGATCAGGGACTTGTAACATTTATGAATCCCGCAGCCGAAGCTTTGACTGGTTGGCAGCAGAAAGATGCTTTAAGTACAGATGTATCTAAAATTTTTCATCTTGTGGATGAAGTTACAGAGACTAAATTAGAAAATCCAGTCACCAAAGTTTTAAGAGAGCAACAAGTAGTTTATTTAAAAGAGTTCACATCTTTAATAACTAAAGATGGCAAACGAGTACCTATTGGTGATAGTGCTTCCCCTATTATGGGATTACCTAATCAAATAAATGGTGTCGTTATTGTTTTTTGGGATCTCAGTGAACGGCGTAAAACAGAATTACTAGAACAAGCCTTACATAAAGAACAAGAACTAAACAATCTAAAATCGCTTTTTATATCTACTGTTTCCCATGAATTTCGCAATCCTTTAAGTGTGATCCAAACCGCAGTTGAATTGATAGAATTGCAAGGAGAAAATTTAACAGAAGTCAAGAAAAATACTTATTTAAGAAGAATTAAGATTGCAGTTGAATCCATGAAGAATTTGATGGAAGATGTATTATTTATGGGAAAAGCAGAAGCTGACAAGCTAGAGTGTAAACCTGCACCTTTAAATTTGAAAGAATTCTGTCAAGAACTAATAGAAGAATTTACATCTTTAACAACTAGTGGACATGAAATTCTTTTTAACTGCTCTAGTGAAGCAACGGATGCTTTCATGGATGAACGACTCTTAAACTATATGTTGGTAAATCTTCTTTCTAATGCTGTTAAGTATTCTCTTCATCGTAAAACTATTAGATTTGATTTAATTTGTGACCAACACACTAATTTAGCAACCTTTAAAATTCAAGACGAAGGAATTGGTATTCCTGATCCGGATCAAGCACGCCTGTTTGAATCATTTTATCGAGCCTCCAATGCTCAATCAATCCAGGGTACTGGACTAGGTTTAGTCATAGTTAAAAGATGTGTTGAAGCCCACCAAGGAACTATTATTCTCAACAGTGCAGAAGGTAACGGCACTACATTTACAATCACTTTGCCTTTAGAGGTGGTAGGGGACAGGTGATAGGCAGGGAGGGGTAGACAAGGTAGATTATATTTCCAATGCCCAATTCTCAATATTTAATTTTCTTGCCGTACACCACCTACTACGGATCTAACTCCACCATCAGAAAATGGATCTGTTCCACCAGTCCAGTTGAAGTCACTAATACGGATGCTAAATCCACCTAATTCCAATACGGGATTGTAGCGTAGGGTGATGCCGTAGGTGCGGCGGCTATACTCTAAGATATAGTCAGTGCTGCTTTCTCTACCTGTATCTAAGTTAACTGATGTTTGAAAGCCCAAGCGGAAAGGGCCATATATTTGTTGTGAGATCCCAACACCCAAAACTTTATTATCAACAGAGCGGTCGAATAAAAAGGGTGATAGACCACTGTTTAAACCTTGGGAGTAAGTCACATTAAAAGCTGTGTAGTCTAAAAATGGGCGAGAAAAGTGTCCTATTTGCCCGACTAAGGCAACTGTGCCAATGAGGGTGTTTTGATTATCGCCATTGGTATAATAACTAGTAGTCCCAGTGACACCAGCGATCGCTTGCAAGTAAGGGACTACAGGCCTGGGTGTATATTTTAATCCCTCAGTAGCGGTGGGTACTAGTGGTTTTCCTTGCCACAGTAAAAATCCTCTACTGAGAGCCGCACTAGTTTGGAAGCGTCCTAGGGAGATGCGATCGTTCTCGCGGTTTGGCTCTAATAAGTCTTGGCGGTCTGTATTGGCGTTAATATACTGTGCGCCTGCTTGATAGCTGAGGTTAATCCCACTTTTTCCTAGGGCAATTACTGGCGAAGTAATTACACCCCCCAAACTACTTTGGACAGTTTGAAAACCCAGTGTACCGTTATAAAGGCGATCGCGGTAGCTATATTCCCAATTGACAATGTGGGGGTTCACATCACCCAATGTTTGGCGCAACCGCAAACTGGCCTTTAAATTCTCGTCTACCTCGTCTAAGTCAAAACTAGTTAGCTCTCCAGAACCCTGAAGGATAGCTTTGGGACTCAAAATCGCATTTAACCTACCTTTCACTCCAAACAATGAGGCCGGATCAGCATTACCTTGTATTGCTTTCTGCACAAAAAATTGGGGTGTAATCTGCAAGCGTGCTTTGTCTGTGTTAATTACCGTAAAACCCCGCTCTACAAACAACCCTCCCCGCCTAGTACCATCGTAGCCAGGGGAGACAATTAACGGGGTTGTCTCTCGCTCTCGGCGGTCGATTGTCTGCTGATTAATGGGAAGGGGTAAGACAAAGTTTTGGTCAAATACTAGGCGTTGTCGCTCAGTAGTAATCCGGTCAATTAGGGGAGCTTCCCTGGTCACTGTCACCTTATCAGCCCGTAACTCTAGTTCTGGGGGTGAAAAGGGGTCATTAGTAATGCGGACATTTCTAGCTTGCCAACCACGGGGATAAAACTCAATTTGTCTAGCTTCAAACCGCAGTCGCTTCACCTCACCCCCTGATTTTGGTGGGGGGACATTACTCGCGTCTGCTGTACCGCCGAGAGTAAATTCAAGACCACCGGGACTGCTAATGCCTGTAGTGGGTTGATTAGCACGGATGCGATCGCTCGGCGGGTCTGTGGGAACTCCTCCGCCTGTGATATCCGTGGGTAAGAAAGCAAAATCTTCTGATGCTGAAGGGACGTTAATCTCACCACTACCGTTTTCTATATCGCCACTGTCTTGCAAAAAATTATAGCTAAAACGTTGTCCCCGTAATACTTGGTCGCCCCTTGTGAGTGCCACATTACCTTGCCCAACGGCAATTAAATTATCTAAATTAACTTGCACGCGATCGGCATCTACGACTGCACCATCAAATCGCACCACCACGTTACCTTCAGCCGTGACAATTCGCCTTTGCTCATCGTATTCTTGGCGATCTGATGTAATTTCTACAATTCTGGTTCGGACTGGTGGGGTATTTGGTGCGGTTTGAGCTTGTGGGTTACTTGGGGAAACTTTTATAGATGATGGAACTGAAGGTGGGGTTGTAGCGTTGCGGGATTTAAACTCAATGACATTTTCAATTGCTTGGTTCGTAGGTGCGCTATCAGTGGCAGATACGGAGAGATTAATGCTATCCCCAGACTGTTGTACGGTAATATTTTCTTTCTGTTCTTGCTTAATTAAGTTCTCGGTGACAACAGGTTTTTCATAATTTCTGGAACTGGGGAAAACCTGGGTGAGAGAGTCTGTTTTTTTCTGAATGGGATAACCAATTACCAAAGGCTGCCCCAAATTGGTCGCACTATGAGTAGTGAGAGGGGAAAATTCTGGCGCAAAAGCTTCCGGTGGACTGATAAATACTGCCGATTTTTTAGCGGCTGATAGAAGATTATCTGGTTGATAAGAGGTAGGGGGCAGGGGGAGGGAGGCAGGGGGAACTAAAGGTACAAACCGTCCGCTAACGCCCCTCCCTGCGGGACGCTGCGCGAATGTGGGTGATTTTTCCCCCTGCTCCCCTGCTTTTTCATGATTGGGTGCAGCATCTTCCCTAACCTCTACAATTGGTTGCTCATATTCATTCGGTGACGCTGCATTAACAATTTTAAGTTTTGACCCTTCACTTTTTTCAGGAGCAAGATTTTGGATGGGGAGTTTTTGAGGTGGCGTTTCCGGTTGTGCTGGGGAAATTTCCTGGTGATTTGGGCTACTGCTATCAACATTGCCAACGGCAGAAAACTGCTTATTACCCGCAGATAAAGTGGAATTTGCTGGTTGTATGGGTTCAACAAGAGGAGGAGGTGTAGGGGGTAGAACTGGGTGAAGCATAGGAACACAATCAACCTAACAAATAGCCAATTAATAGCCGGAAGGACGAATTTACCTTGTCTCTCCCGGCTTTTGCTTTCTGCTTATATACAGCAGGCTTTCCGGAAAAAGACACCAAACTGTAAGGAAAAACCTCTCAGCAAGTGTCTGTAACGTCTGGTGTTTTCTAGCTTCCGGCAGTCACAGATACTTTATCTAGTTCCTACTCTGCATCCCGACGGCCGGGGTTACGAGCTGGGTCATTCGACAAAAATCCGAATACAAAAATACCCACGAAGAAAGCTACCACAATATAAACAGCGATTTTTAAACTTACCATCGGTGATCTCTCCAAAATTTATGATAAAGAAGCTCTTTCTCAGTATCTGCCATGCAGAAAAGATAGCTCTTTTATATTACCCACAACTCGTTCCTTTTGGAGAGAACTACGGTGATACTTAAGTAACTAGTCGTCTCTAGCCGACAATTTAAAAGGTAGATGTCCTTGATGGCGATCGCTGTTTCTATTTGAGATTAAGACGTGGGCTAACGGCTAAGGTTTCCCGGTAGATTATATTTCCTACAACCATTGCCCCATACCGAATGACTATTGAATAGCCAGTTCTGTCACTTTTGCTAATCGGCTTTTGATGACGCGTGCAGGTACACCTACAGCTACAGAAAATGGAGGAATATCTTTATTAACTACTGCTCCTGCGCCAATGACACTACCTTTACCGATAGTGACACCATCTAAAACCGTAACTCCATGTCCTAGCCAACAGTCATCCTCAATAACAATTCCTTTGCGCGTCACATCTTGGTATTTAATTGGCAGTGTCAGGTCTGCAAACTTGTGATTGTTAGCATATATTCCTGAATGCGCTGCGATCAGACAACGCTTACCAATTTTGATGTCTCCTGGCCCAACAATACAGACACTAGGGCCAATGAAAGTCTCGATATCAATATCAATACAAGTATCTTTCAAACACCCTATATCAACATTGCGCTCAATCCATACTCCCTCTCCTAGCCGAATTCGGTTGTTAGGGTGTCCTTTAGCATCAATCCGCACACCTTTAAGTATGTATGCTCCACTACCAATTTCAATACAGGAAGTGCTGATAAATTCGACTCCATTTTGGATATAGACTGAACTACCCATCTGATCAAAAATCTGTCTATAAACGATATTTCTTAATTTTGTCCCAAGGGTTAATCTGGGAATATTTCCTAAAGCAGTGGTTACAAAAAGTTCTTGAAAACGCTGCCATTTTAATTTGTATTGCTGATTATTCATGACCTAATTATCAGATGAATGGTGTTAAGAATGCGGAAGCTGTATTGAAGATGTCTTCTTTGTTGCAGTAGTGACATTTATGTCTAGATTTCTGAAGTGATACATCATTAGGAGAGCAATTTATTAAATACCCATTATTTCCAGTAAATTCTTCCTTACTGGGTAAACTAATTTACTTAATTTAAGACCTGGGTAGTTATTAAGATTACGCCCTAATTGATATATGGAAAATCTACACATCAATTGAGTAAATTGTGCTTGGTATATCTGAAAACACAATAATTTGTGACAGTCTTGATCTATCAGTACCAACAACATAATTGCACTGATTCACAAATCAAAACTGAGGTATTTACAGAGCTTTTTTCAGCCTACTCGGTTATAAAATTGGCTTTGCTAGACAAGTAATCCTTGTATAAACAGGCGAAAATTTAGTGACAATTAATTGTAAATCCAGTCATTTTCTAGCCCAATTTAACAAGATTGAGTCAACACCACTAATTTTATACAGGTTGTATGAATTGCACAAAAAGTTTTACCTACACGCACAAATTATATTTGTGTTGTATTTTGGTTATTTTTTTTATTTAAAACACAAACAAGTTAGGGTGGAGTATCTCCAACTTCAGCCATCACATTAAAATTTACCATCGGTGCAAACAAGTAAGCTTTTCCCCGATCGCTATGACGACTTTCTTGCAACGAATTTCTAGAGTAGTCTGCTCTAATCATGTTGCACACAGATGATTTATAAATTAACGACGAAATGACACTTTTAATTAGATGGATCGATTTTGACAATAATTGCTTCCCAGCATAACACACTTTATTTTATGTGAAGCAACCCCAATAAAAGAATTTTATTTAATATTGGTGACATAGAATAAATTGGAGAATTGAGAATATTATTAATGACATAGTATTCAATATTTGTCTTTTTCTGTCTGTAAATAAAAATACATTTTCTATGATTAATAAAGAGTGAATTGCTAACTTACAATATGTCTTTATTCTCAATAATGGCGAAAATATGATGTTTACGCCTTTGTTGTAGATAACTCATCTGTTGGGGTGTAGGTTGAGAACGAAGAATCACGAAAATATACTAAATACTCAAACATGAAATTAACACGCTCCGGCAAAGCAATATGATTCAGCAGATGTGGATGCTTTGATTATTCTGCAACGAGCGATAGCATCAGGACAAAGTACAGCGATAGTCACGTCGTCAAAAAACTTACTTTCCCTGACTCAAGAAAATCAATCTAGCATCAAACTAGCGGATCAAGCCGTAGCAGAAATTGCTTTTTCTACCGTCGTTGCTTTTACCTATGTCAAAAAATACTGAAGATCCAGCATCTCTGAGTACATGAAATTTAATAACACCGAGTGAGGCGATCGCCTCAATAACAGATTTGATCTAGATTCTTCAATAAATATAATTATTATTTTGGGATCATGAGCAAAAAGATAACTTCGCAACCATATCAAAGAAAATTAAGTATTCTTAGCGAAATCGCTGCATAATTGCGAATATCTTCAGAAAATAATTAAATTTTAATAAAATTAAGTATAAATTTTCAGTGTGAGCATATAGCAAAATACTATTAGTATGAACTAATAGCCAATAGATGCGTGTAAATTTCAATGCTTAACAAAGTCATGACATTTTTACAAACATAGTATAAAGAATTGGCAACAGTGGGTAAAGACAGTCAACAATAGCCATAGCTAAAACTAGGAACTTTGCTAACCTATGCAGCCGATTCGCACATTCAACGTTTCTCCTTCACTACCGTCACGACTCGAACCAATGCGGAAGTTGGCATACAACTTACACTGGGATTGGAATGTTGAGACTAAAGATTTATTTCGTCGTTTAGACCCCGATCTGTGGGAATCTAGCCATCACAACCCAGTATTGATGCTGGGTACGATCAGCCAAGCACGGCTTGTGGAAGTAGTGGAAGATGAAGGCTTCCTGGCGCAGATGGATCGTGCCGCTCGTCAATTAGAAGACTATTTGCAAGAGCGCACTTGGTATCAGAAACAGCGCAGTCAGAAACCAAAGGAATGCTACGCCTATTTTTCGGCTGAATTTGGACTGGTAGATTGTCTACCTATCTACTCTGGAGGCTTGGGTGTACTGGCAGGAGATCACCTCAAATCTGCCAGTGACTTGGGTTTACCTCTGGTGGGAGTGGGTTTACTCTACCAGCAAGGCTACTTTGCTCAGTATCTCAATGTCGACGGCTGGCAGCAGGAACGTTATCTCATTAACGATTTCTACAATATGCCCTTGCACCTAGAACGCAATGCCGACGGTTCTGAACTGCGGATTGCCGTAGATTATCCAGGGCGCAAGGTATACGCTAGGGTTTGGCGGGTACAGGTGGGAACAGTACCCTTGTATATGATGGATACCAACATTGAACCAAACAACCCCTACGACCACGACATCACAGATCAGCTCTATGGTGGCGACATCGATATGCGTATCCACCAGGAAATCATGCTGGGTATCGGCGGTGTACAGCTATTAAAAGCTTTGGGTTATGACGTGACCGCCTACCACATGAATGAAGGTCACGCCGCCTTCTCAGCCCTAGAGCGCATCCGCATCTTGATTCAAGAGCAGGGATTAAGCTACGCGCAAGCTAAACAAGTGGTGATGTCCAGCAATATCTTTACTACCCATACACCTGTCCCGGCGGGGATTGACTTGTTCCCCCCCGACAAAATTATTCACTACCTGGGTTACTACGCAGATATTTTTGACTTACCCAAAGAGCAATTTTTAGGACTGGGACGCGAGAATACAGGTGACTTGTCCGCGCCCTTTAGTATGGCAGTGCTAGCCTTGAAGATGGCAACCTGTTCTAATGGTGTTGCCCAACTGCATGGTGTAGTGTCGCGCCAAATGTTCCAAGGGTTGTGGAAAAAAGTCCCCGTAGAAGAAGTACCAATTACAGCCATTACCAATGGTGTCCATGCCCGTAGTTGTGTCGCCAAACCCACTCAGGAGTTATACGATCGCTATTTAGGCCCAAATTGGTCATCAGCCGCACCCGATAGCCCGCTATGGGAACGCATGAATGCCATTCCTGATGAAGAGTTGTGGCGCAATCACGAGCGTTGCCGTTTGGATATGATTCTGTATGTGCGGGATCATTTAGTCAAGCATTTACTTGATCGTGGTGCGTCCTCCTCAGAAATTGCCCAAGCCCAAGAAGTCCTTGATCCCAATGTTTTAACCATTGGTTTTGCTCGGCGGTTTGCCACCTACAAACGTGCTACTCTGTGGATGCGGGACATTGAACGTATTAAACGGATCTTATTAGGCAATAAAGAGCGGAAAGTGCAATTCGTGATTGCTGGGAAGGCACACCCAAAAGACATTCCCGGTAAAGAACTTATCCGCGAAATCAATCACTTCATCACTGAACAACACCTAGAAAAACACATAGTTTTTGTTCCCAACTATGATATTCACATTGCCCGGTTGATGGTAGCTGGTTGCGATATCTGGTTAAATACACCCCGTCGTCCCCGCGAAGCCTCTGGTACTAGTGGGATGAAAGCAGCCATGAATGGATTGCCTAATCTCAGTGTGCTAGATGGTTGGTGGGATGAAGCCGATTACGTCCGCACAGGTTGGGCAATTGGCCACGGCGAAAACTACGAAGATCCCAACTACCAAGATGAAGTAGAAGCCAACGCTCTCTATGATTTATTGGAAAAAGAGGTAGTCCCGCTATTCTATGACCACCGCGATGTTGATGGCTTACCCCGTCCTTGGGTTGCCAAAATGAAAGACGCAATTCAGTTGAATTGTCCTTTCTTCAATACAGCGCGGATGGTGGGAGAATATGCACAAAGGTCTTATTTCCCAGCTAGCGATCGCTACCATACCTTAACCTCTGACAACTATGTTCCAGCTAAAGAACTAGCAGATTGGAAGGCTAAACTCGGCGAACATTGGTTTAATATCAGAATCAAAGATATTGACGTATCTGTCGCCGCAGACATTGAAGTTAATCAAACCGTTGGTGTAAAAGCTAAGGTTGATTTGGCAACTTTAACAAATGACGATCTGCAAGTAGAACTATATCAAGGTTCAATTGATGCCAACGGCGATATTGTCAACGCTACACCTGTCGTCATGGATTACCAGGGACAGGATACGCAAGGATTAAGTGTTTACACTGCTGATATCATTTATACCACCTCTGGTTTACAAGGCTTGTCCTTGCGGGTATTGCCAAAACACCCACATTTGTCTAGTGCTTATGAACCTCGCTTGATTGCTTGGGCTGAGTAAGAGTAGTGAGTGCTGAGTGGTGAGTGCTGAGTGCTGAGTGCTGAGTGCTGAGTAGTGAGTAGTGAGTGGCTATCTAGTTCATCTTCGTGGGTTTGAGTTCTACTCTTTTGTGGGTAGTTTTGAGTATTGAATTACAACTCATAACTCATAACTCATAACTCATAACTCAGCACTCAGCACTGATTTAGGGATGACAATGTAACCTGTAGTGCGATCGCCTAACACCAAGTTACGTTGTTCACCCCAATACCACCAGTAAGCAGCCATATAAGCACAAATCAGGCTATCTAGTTTATCTTCTGTGGCTTTGAGTTCTGCTCCTGTATAGGGAATTTCATCAGTCAGCAAATTACCCAGACACAAAAATGGTTCAAACTTGGGCAGAATCTCGACAATATATTGATAAAGTTTAATTAATTCTAAGCGACGCTCACTGATGCGTCCTTTTTTGTATTTAAGAATGCGTTCTAAGCCGAATAAATTGACTATGGCGGGATGGGGAAATACTTCTATCTGATATCTACCCGGTATTTGTGGTGTAATTTCGGGTGCATGGGCAAAGCCACGGGATTCTAATTCTAAGCCAAAATTAATCGTGCGATCGGCAAAGGGAAGATTTTGGTTGGCAGGGTAACAGCCGGCGTGATATTTACCGAAATATTTGTGAGTTAGTTTATCAGGAAGACGACTACCTGTAGGGTTAGGAATGAGGGTAGGCGCATCTACGGCGATGAGTGCTGGTTGATTTGGTTCTACCCAGGTATCTATCCAAGTTAGGATATCTGCGATCGCATCTTTCCGTTCTAAGTCAACTATCTCTAATTTGCCCTCAATTAATTGCAGACAACATAAACCACTCGGTTGAGACTTCCAACCAAAATCAATCCCAATAAATTTCATAAACTGCACATAACAGAACTGATGCAACCGTAACTGAAGAATGGGAAATCGTTAGCCATGACCCGTCCAATAAAACCGGGAATTTCACAATAGTTGATAATAAGATTGATTTTATGATATAGCTGACAAAAAAAAGTGTGTTGCTGAAATTTTGTCTAGCAAACTTCTTCAAGGTGTAGCTATCATAATATTATTAAACTAAGCTAATACCTGGAAGATGTTTGCTTATAATCTTAGCAGTAACACACTTTCAATAAATGATGTATTCTCTTTCAAAAGAATCACAAAATTTAATTAAACAACAGCAACTTCTAACAAGATAGTTGATTTTTTTTCTTTAAATTTGAACCTATACCTAACACACTAAGTGCTAGTAAACCCAAAATAGCAGTAGGTTCAGGAACTGAAACTGAGGATACTTGAATTGAACCAGAATTTTCATCTATTAATATTGAGGTTGCTATTTGATCAACATCCATACGCAATCTTAAAGAATCACCAACCGTTCCCGAAAAGAAATATTCTCCAATTACACCAGTTCCACCGCCTATGTCAAAGGGGCCAAACAATGACTGAGTAGAAGTATCAAAGTTGAAAGTAAAGAAATTAGATTCTGATACTCCAGCACTAACCGTGTTATAAGTTCCCAAAATATTATTAGATGGATCGAAGAAAGAGACATTCAGCGATTGTAAAAAATTAGTCGGGCCAGCACCACTTTCAGAAATAATTGTTGGTGCTGTAGTCTCATCATAACTGAATGAACCTATTGCAGAATAGCCAGCATTACCTTGCCAGTTAAAGTTGAAATCAACCGCTTGAGCCGGATTGTTTACACCAGCAGCAAGTGTAACAGTAGCTGCACTGGTTGCGGCGATCGCCACAATTTTGGTGAAAATATTTTTCATGGTTATGACTCCAAAGTTGATAAACCCAGTCAATATCTGAATCTAGAGAACAACCTTATTCGTAAGATTGATCACCTTTACTCTTTCAAAATTCTCAAAAAAACACAAGGAAATTTAAGTTTTTTAAGTAAAAACTCAAACAACCTTCATATAACAGCTTAATTGCTTAACCGTAAATTTACAATGTGTTTTTAGACACTTATTCTGATGTGAAAAGCCTACTTGATTTGAGTGCGTCTCTTTTGAGAAGACAATTTTCTTTTTGCCATCAAGTATAAAATACATCAAAATTCATCCGTAGCCGCAATCAAAGCACTACGAATCCCCACTTCACTCATCGAATGTCCAGCATCAGGAACAACAATAAATTCTGCTTCTGGCCAAGCACGATGTAATTCCCAAGCTGATATCATTGGGCAAACTACATCATAACGTCCTTGCACAATCACAGCAGGAATATGTCGAATCCGTCCAACATTTAATAATAATTGATCATCGGTTTCCAAAAAGCCTTTATTAATAAAATAATGACACTCAATGCGAGCAAAGGCATCAGCAAATTCATCCTCACCAAAATTATGGATTAGCTGGGTATCTGTAAATAATTTACTAGTGCTAGCTTCCCAAATTGACCACGCCCGCGCTGCTGCTTGCCTAACTTGTAAATCTGGGCTAGTCAACCGTTTATAATAAGCTGTGAGCAAATCATCCCGTTCATCTACAGAAATTGGCTTGAGATATTCCTCCCAAGCATCAGGAAAAAGATAACTAGTACCTTCTTGATAAAACCAACGTAACTCTTTTTGTCTGAGCAAGAATATACCGCGTAAAATTAGCCCTAAACAACGCTCTGGATGGGTTTGGCTATAGGCTAATGATAAAGTGCTACCCCAACTACCACCAAAAACCACCCACTTTTCTATGCCTAAATGCGATCGCAGTTTTTCAATATCATTAACTAAATCCCAAGTGGTATTTTCTCGTAACTCAGCATGGGGTTGACTTTTACCGCACCCACGCTGATCAAACATAATTAAACGCCACTTTTCAAGATGAAAATATTGGCGATAAAATGGCGGACACCCACCACCAGGGCCTCCATGCAGTAAAACGATTGGTTTACCTTGGGGATTACCTGATTCTTCAAAATGAATAGTATGTAATTCGGAAACCTGTAACTTTCCTTCTTTATAAGGTTCTATGAGTGGATAAAGTTCACGCATTTTTATATGTAATTATTTTTGATGGTTTAGGAAGCCGACACCGTATCTAAGGGATGATGTATTTAACTTAAGAATATAATTTTTGCAGCAGAACAAATCAAATACTTCCTACTTCTTGCGTGATATCTGCAAAAACAATGGTGTATAAGTATGCGCTGGGGTGGGGCGTAGTCCATCGCGCCACCAAGCAACATTAAAGCGCATATAGTAATATTGTTAATCCTAATTAAGGCTAATTTTGTGATTTTTATTAAAACTTACTGGTTAAAATAAACAGAAAATCTGATGTTTGACCCAGATGTGACCCAGATATAATCCCCAGTTACCCTGGAAAATGTCAAAATGAAAGGTGTTTTGCCATCGCCACTTTCCACGGTGGGTATTTGAGATCAATAAACTTATAATTTATGGGTAAGCAGCGTGTTCTTTCTGGAGTTCAACCAACGGGTAATTTGCACTTGGGTAACTACTTAGGCGCAATTCGTAACTGGGTAGAAATCCAAGACCAGTATGATAATTTCTTTTGTGTCGTAGATTTACACGCGATTACTGTACCGCATAATCCAGCGACCTTAGCAGCAGATAGTTATACAATTGCTGCGCTTTATTTAGCCTGTGGTATTGACTTAAATCACTCCAACATCTTTATTCAATCCCACGTCTCAGCCCATAGTGAACTGGCTTGGTTGCTCAACTGCATCACACCCCTGAATTGGCTGCAAGACATGATTCAGTTTAAAGAAAAAGCCCTTAAGCAAGGGGAAAATGTTGGTGCAGGTTTGTTAATGTATCCAGTGCTGATGGCGGCTGATATTTTGTTGTATCAAGCTGATAAAGTGCCAGTGGGTGAAGACCAAAAACAACACTTAGAACTGACACGGGATATTGTCAACAGATTTAATCACCAATTCGCCAAGGATCAGCCTGTGCTGAAATTGCCAGATCCTTTAATCCGTAAGGAAGGCGCAAGAGTAATGAGTCTCACGGATGGGACGCGTAAAATGTCTAAATCCGATCCTTCAGAGTTAAGCCGGATTAATCTTTTAGACCCACCAGATCAAATTGCGAATAAAATTAAACGTTGTAAAACCGATCCAATACGCGGTTTAACCTTTGACGACCCAGAACGCCCAGAGTGCAACAACTTGCTAACGTTGTATATGCTACTCTCTAGCAAGACCAAGGAAGAAGTAGCGACTGAGTGTCAAGATATGGGCTGGGGACAATTTAAGCCATTGTTCACTGAAACAGCAATTAATGCTTTAAAACCCATCCAAGAAAAATATCAGCAAATCATGGATGACAAAGGTTATCTAGAGTCTGTGTTACGTGATGGTAGAGAAAAAGCCGAAGCCATCGCCAACCAAACCCTAAGAGATGTAAAAGCTGCATTAGGCTATTCAATGCCTTTGTGAGTGCTGAGTTCTGAGTAGAGAGTGCTGAGTGCTGTTAGCGGTAGCGGGGCGTTAGCCCGTGCTGAGTGCTGAGTAGAGAGTTTTTCTCACCTACTTCTTCCCAGTCCCCAGTCCCCAGTCCCCAGTCCCCAGTCCCCAGTTCCCAGTCCCTAACAATTTCTCTTTGAGGTGTGATTCATAATACCCTTGAAGAGAAACCACTTATCAACGTTATGGAACATAACCATAGCCCTAGCTATAGTACATTGAATAACTTCCGTAAAGCCGCGCAAGCGGGAGAATTTTTAGTTACCGCCGAGGTAGCACCACCAAAAGGGGGAAATCCCACCCACATGATTGAAATGGCGGCGACCCTTAAGGGGAGGGTTCATGCTGTCAATATTACCGATGGTAGCCGTGCAGTGTTGCGGATGTCTTCGTTGGTAGCTTCAGTGATTTTGTTACAAAATGGGATTGAACCAATTTGTCAGATGGCTTGCCGCGATCGCAACCGTATTGGTTTACAAGCCGACCTCATGGGCGCACACGCCCTTGGTATTCGTAATATTTTAGCTTTGACCGGCGACCCAGTAAAAGCAGGCGATCATCCCGAAGCGAAAGCTGTCTTTGATTTAGAAGCAGTGCGACTATTGCAACTAATTCGGAAAATGAATCAAGGTGTCGATTGCAACGATAAATCCTTGACTGATGGTGCAACAGATTTATTTGCAGGTGCAGCCGTAGACCCGCAGTGTGCCAGTTGGTCAGGTTTGCAAAGTCGCTTTGAACGTAAAATTGAAGCAGGGGCGCAATTTTTTCAAAGTCAATTAATTACTGATTTTGAAAAACTAGAAAAGTTCATGGATAAGATAGCTTCAACCCATAACAAACCAATTTTGGCGGGAATTTTTCTATTGAAATCAGCAAAAAATGCTCAATTTATTAATAAGTGCGTTCCAGGTGTAAATATACCTGAACACATTATTGATAGGTTAGCAAAAGCCAAAGACCCACTAGAGGAAGGCGTAAAAATTGCTGCCGAACAAGTGCAGATAGCGCAGCAATTGTGTCATGGTGTCCACATGATGGCAGTCAAACGGGAAGATTTGATTCCGAAGATTTTAGATTTGGCGGGAGTAGAATCAGTTAATCAGGTGGTAGTGAAGTAAGCCAGTAACAGGCTAGCTAGATAGAGGCGTAAAATTTTGCGTCTCTATCATTTGAAGAAACAGTAGGATTAAAATAGTTCAGTCAATAATCTTTTTTCATTGATGTAATAGCACCAAGCATTACCAAACTGAGTGAACAAATGTATGTTAATACCAAGGAGTAATCGCTGTGACAGATTTGAATAACTACAAATCAGAATTAGCAGATGAAGAAAATAATTATGAAGAACAAGAGGAAAAATTTACCTTTCAGTATGATCCTGAGAAAATTAACATTGTTACTAGAGAGCCAACTATTGAGCAATTATTGAGAAGAATTGACGAATCTGCACTTGATTTAGCACCTGACTTCCAAAGACAAGCTAATATATGGACTCTAGAGGCAAAAAGTAAATTGATTGAATCTATTTTAATTAGAATTCCATTGCCTGCTTTTTATATTGATGCTACTAATGAAGATGAATGGGTAGTTGTAGATGGATTACAAAGATTGTCTGCACTCAAACAATTTGTGATTGATAAAAGTGATAAAAGACTTAAATTAGTTGGGTTAGAATACTTAAAAGAGCTTAAAGATAAAACATATGATGAATTAGAACGGAGATATCAACGTCGTATTTTAGAAACTCAAGTTACAGTATATTTAATTGAAAAGGGTACACCTTTAGAAGTAAAATATAATATTTTTAAACGAATTAATACTGGAGGTGTACCTCTTTCCAATCAAGAATTACGACATGCTTTAAATCCTGGACAAGCTATAAAACTGGTGGCAAAATTATCTTCTTTCTCAGAGTTTAAACGTGTTGTTGATCTCAGTGAATCAAAGAGGAAGAGGATGGATGATAGGGAGTTCGTATTAGGATTTCTTGCTTTTTATCTAATTTCTTATAAAGAATATCAAGATGAAACTAGAGAGTCATTCTTCAGTAAAGCTTTATCAAGAATAAATCATCTTACTAATGAAGAGATCGTCAGGATAGAAAAAGACTTTAAGAAAGCGATGGTTGCAGCATTTGAAATTTTCAATAATAATTCTTTTCGTAAGATTTCTCATAAAAATAAAAGGAAATTCCCCCTCAATAAATCTTTATTTGAGGTTTGGTCTGTAAATCTTAGCATTCTAAGTATAGAAGATATTGAAATATTAAAATATAAAAGACAAGAACTCATGAATACTTTTGTTAATTATGTTGATAACGATGCAGAATTTCTATCATCGATATCGCAAGTGAAAAATAAAATTGAGCATAGGTTTGAAACAGTTGAGAAAATTATTAAAAAGGTATTATCATGATTACTTCTCTGAAATTGAGCAATTATAAAGCTTTTGAAAGCCAGATACTTGCATTTAAACCACTAACCTTACTTTCTGGTCTAAATAGCACAGGAAAATCTTCCGTACTGCAATCGTTATTGTTGCTGCGTCAATCTTATCAACAAGAATTGTTGCCAAATATTGGTTTAGCCTTGAATGGCGAATTAGTACGTATTGGTACTGCCAAAGATGCCTTTTGTGAAAGAGCTAAAGAGGATTATCTTGGTTTTGAGATTATTTGGAACGATGAAAAAAAAGGTATTTGGTATTTTATCTATGACCAAATTAAAACAGAAGCAGATATTTTAAACAATTTGGATTCACAATCTTTGATTGATGCGGGTGTTTATAAATCAAAAAGTCTTTTTAATAAGAGATTTCATTACTTACAGGCAGAACGACTCGGCCCACGAACATCTTACGATATGTCAGATTATCAAGCACGACGGCTAGGACAGCTAGGTTCTAGAGGCGAATATACGGCACATTTTTTAGCAATCAATCAAGATAAAGATGTTCTTCTGAGTAAATTAAGACATCCAATGGCAAAATCTAACACTCTTAGTAGCCAGGTTGAAGGATGGATGAGAGAAGTTAGTCCTGGCACAAGAATTAAAATCAACTCAAATTCAGACATAGGTTTGATGAGTTTGCAATATTTTTATGGGGATAGTAATCCGTATCGTACTACGAACGTCGGATTTGGAATTAGTTATACATTACCGATTATTGTAGCAATTTTAGCATCTTCTCCGGGTACAATAATTCTGATTGAGAATCCAGAAGCGCATTTACATCCTAAAGGACAAGTCAGAATGGGTGAATTATTATCTCTTGCAGCTAGTTGTGGGATTCAAGTAGTATTAGAAACTCATAGTGATCATATTTTAAATGGTATTCGTCTTGCTGTTCATGCAGGACAAATAAAGCCTAATGATGTTCAATTACATTATTTTCAGCGACAAGAGGACAGAAGACGCGCTTTTACACACGTAGTATCACCACATATTGATAGAAACGGAAGAATTGACAAATGGCCTGATGGTTTCTTTGATGAATGGGAAAAAAGCTTAGATATTTTACTGGAGCCTGCGGGGGAGTGACAGGTGGATTTTGACCTGATATTAAATGAATTGTCTCTGCGAAATCCGGCTCCCAATAAGCAAATAGCACAGCAAAGAATGTCTGAGCTAATTAAGACTATAAAAGCAGTTAAAGCTCAAGGGGTAAAGGTAAGCCTTCGCACGAAAGAAAATTTCCATACAACGATACTTGCACCTAACTATCCTCTTCGTTCCTGGCTAAATGACGCAGATCAAGTTGAGAGAGTTTTTATCAAAACTCTTGCAACTAAAGCACCTTTCTCAACCGATATTCCAAATTTGTATATCCAAGATATTGAAAATAATACCAGTTTATCTGAATTTCGTTATCAAGGAGAAGTGGCTATTGGACTGGGTATTGCTTATGTAATTAATACAATAGCAATTAGCTTACTTTCTGAGGAATGTTGGGATAGTAGCTACATAGAATTAGAATTTAGATGGCTTGATCAAGATCAGGAGATGATAGATGAACTCGTAGATATTATTCATGCTAGTCGTAGCAGTCATATAAGAGAACACGCAGTTCTGATTGAAAAAATTCAAGAGCGTATTTATCAGGAAGTTAGAGATGGGGTGCAACTTTGGAATCGTAGAGAAGAATTGTTTCCTAATTTAGAATTCTGTGAAGTTGTTAAAAAACAGTTGGAAGATATTCGTATTAGGCAGGTGGAATTACAGCCTGTTGTGAACATATTATTTGAGCTTCAGAAAGGCTGTAAAAACTGGAATAGTGGCTATTTCAATCTTGATGGATATCCTATCGAGGAATCGGGGGAAAGTAAACCAACCCTGGATAAATATTCCAAAGAAAGAACTTTCTATTGTCCTGATCGTAAAGAACGCCTATTTGAACGACACGTTAAATTGAAGTTTTGTAACTGGCGAATTCACTTCTTTCCAAAAGAACCAGGAAAAGTCATCATTGGTTATATTGGTCGTCATCTTCCTACTGTGAAATATAAAACTTAGCAAAAAAAGCACTGCGATCGCTCCTCTTATTTTCCACTGCTAAACTAAAAAACAACCCTTACTCCTGCAAAGGTAGTCTTATGACTGGTGAGGAAAGAGCAGAACAAGAACGTCAAAGGAACGATCGCCTGATTGCTCAATTGCGATCAGCTACGCTGGGCGGTTACGCCATCGCTCGGCGTTGAACCAGAAGCTTAATTCTCCGCGAAACTCTGCGCCTACCTCCTTCCTCCTCTGCGTTTAAACTCCCCCCGCAACCTTACTTATTCACATTCAGCAACTGTGAATTTTGTAACCTATCCATCCATTTTTCTAAATAAACTCGATTAGCCTCTTGCTCAGATGCTTCTTCACTATCCGCAGGATAAGGCATCAATCCCAAAATCGCGGCTGTAGTCACACAAAACATAGATTTTTGGAAAGTCATACAAATCTGCACACGCAAATCATCCTCACCCCGTAAACCTCGCCGATAAACTTCGTGCAGATACTCTGGTAGATAATGACGCATATCCTGCATTAACAATGTAGGCGGAATACCTGCACCACCAATAGGCAACGGATCAGCGTATAATGCCCCATATTGGAATCGAGATTGATCGGGTGGAACTTGATAACCTTGGGCGTTGTATGAAACTGTTCCCAAAAATGGCGTACCTCTAAAGAATACTGCTTCTACATAAGGTATTGCGGTATCTGCTAAAAAAGTCAACCCCAAACTTTGAGGAATAATTTCATAGACTTTTTTATTAATTTTCACAGCGTAGGTAATTGGCTTTAAAGCATCCGCTACTAACCCTGCTTTAATATGTTCTACAACGTCGGGAATAGTTTTAATTTCACCTCGGTCATAGCGGTCTGATAAGTCTAGAAACATATCAGCCATGACCCGCCAAAATTGCCCCAACCCACTGTAGTAAGCAGACATCCGTAACTGTTCAGTTAAAAAGTCGGGAAACAGTTGATTCAAACCCATGATCAAGGGATTGATGCCAAATTTTGCTTTGATAACTGCTTCTGCTCTTTCTTGAAATTCTTTAGTATCTAAATAAGCATCTAAACCGCCGCCACCATGCCACATCATGGCTTTCATGCAATATTCTGCATACTCAAAATTGATTCTGTCGTGCCACCAATGACGAAGTAATTTTTGGAAATTAATTTCACCATTAAAATATTTAAAAAATGGGAAAAATACTAAAAATTGATTTTCAGAAATATAAATCAAGTTCTTTGAATAAGCATCTATAATTACCCCATAGCTTTTGAGGATACCTACAACTTCTAAGACATTTTGTGGACTGTCTGCCAGTAAAGCTTGTCCTGTTTGGAGGCGTTGAATATACTCAGCTAAAGGATTATGATTCTGCTTCTTTTTAATAGCTACCATTGTAATTCTCCAAAAAATAAAATTTTTTTTAATTATTTTTCTTAATTAATGGCTATTTGGTAATGGGTAATTATTTTCCTATTACTCATTACCAATTATTAAACACTGGATATTTAGTTTTGGCTTTTTGTTGACTCTAAGGAGACAGTGGCAACTGTATGTTCTACGTTTACCATAGCGGTGATTGTTGGTTCAGACCAACGTACTAACCAAGCTGGTTGGATACCAAAAATGACAATCAGGGCAGCTAAGATAAAGGCAGGAATGCGATCGCTCCAGTAAACTCTAGGTAGGTTGATCACTTGCTCAGACAACCGTCCAAAAAAGGCACGGTTGACCAGAATTAAAAAGTAAACCGCCGTTAAACCTGTACCCAGCATTGATACCAGCGTTTGTACCGGAAATACAGCAAAAGAGCCCCGAAACACAATAAATTCTGAGATAAATCCTACCATTCCCGGAGTACCAGCACTAGCCATCACGCCTATAATCATCAAGCTACCAATTAAAGGCATACCCCGTTCTGGATTCAGCAGTCCACGAATCTCATTTAAATCACGGCTACCAGCTTTTTTATACACAACTCCCACCAGTAAAAACAGCATGGCAGAAATTAAACCGTGGCTAATCATCTGCATCACAGCACCCAAGGTGCTTAATGGTGTGGCAGATGCGGCTGCTAGTAAGATATAGCCCATGTGACCAATAGAACTATAGGCTACCATTTTTTTCATATCAGTTTGAGCGATCGCACAGGATGAGCCATACAACACACTCACCACTGCCCAAACTGCCAACCAAGGGGCTAAATATGCCCAGGCTTCTGGTAACAAGTCCATCCCAAAACGCAACAAGCCATAAGTCCCCAGTTTCAACAATACACCAGCCAACAGCACAGATATCGGCGTAGAAGCTTCAACGTGAGCATCTGGTAGCCAAGTGTGAAAGGGAACTAGGGGCATTTTGATGCCAAAACCAATTAAAATTCCCCCTAGGAGTAGCAACTGGGTAGCTAACGGTAGAGATTTAGCATCTAATGCTGTTAAGGAAAAGCTGTCAGCACCACTCAGCCACACCATACCCAGGAAACTAGCTAAAATCAAGATTCCCGAAACCGCAGTATAGATCAGAAATTTTGTAGCAGCGTAACCTCTTTTCGCACCACCCCAAATAGCAATTAGCAGATACAGGGGAATCAATTCCAACTCGTAAAACAAGAAAAATAGCAGTAAATCTTGGGCAATAAATGCTCCGGCTACTCCAGCACTCAACACCAAAATCAAAGAGTAATAAAACCGAGGACGTTGTAGAGATTCATCGGTGCTGTAGATAGCTATACCAGTCAATAATCCATTCAACAACAGCAAAGGCAAGGATAGCCCATCTACTCCTAGATTATAATTTAATCCCAACGCATCTATCCAGGGTAAAAACTCACTAAACTGTTGGTTAACTTCCCCTGGATTGAACTGGCTAGCCAATATGACAGTCCACAAGAAAATTAATCCTGCAACAATCAACCCGATACTCCGGGAAATTTTCCCATTCACGCCAGCAGGTAATAAACCAACTAACAGCGCACCCAACAATGGCGCAAAAATTAATACACTTAGCATAAGGAAGGTGACAGGGGACAGGGGACAGGGGACAGGTGACAGGTGACAAGAGATAAATAAATACTTTTAACTTTCCTCTCTTCCAGTTTTTCCACCCAATACTCAATACTCAGCACTCAAAAAGGCAACTTATCTAATAAGCCTAATGACCAGCTAATGAAAAAGCCCAGGACGCTGACTACCGCTAGGATGGTCAACATATATCCTTGGGATTGACCCGAAATGCTGTACTTCAAGCCTTGTCCACTGAAAATCGTGGCAAAACCGACTAAGTTTACCAAGCCATCAACTAAATAGCGATCGCTCCACGCGGAAATTTTCGATAGTATGGATACTGTACTCACTATGGTGAGGCGATAAATGCGGTCAATGTAAAAGTCATAACCCAATAAGTCTTGCATCATTCGCCAAGCCATAATTCTTGACCTAGACCAAGCTTTGTGCAGATAAATGGTTGACCCGATGACTACCCCAGCTACCGTAGAAGAAACCAATACTAAAACCACATACCAATCAATACTTTCCCAAGCTGGGAGTAAGTACCATTGCTGTAGCATCAGAGGTAATATTAACGTCAGAATTGTCAGTGATACCATTGGGAAAGCCATCGTCCAGCCGACTTCCGGAGCGCGACGGGTTTTTTGTTGCGGTTGACCCCAAAACACTAATCTAAATACCCGTGTCAAGTTTAAGGCGGTTAACCCGTTGACTAAGATTAAAATTGCAATCACCCAGGGGGAAACTCTCACTAAGCCATCAGCCCAGGCTAGCATTGCCCAAAAGCTACCCAGTGGTAATATTGTCACCATCCCGGCTGAACCAACTATAAAGGCTGTAGTAGTTGCCGGCATTTTAGACCATAAACCACCCATTTCTGTCAAGTCTTGGCTGTGGGTAGTAAAAATGACTGAGCCAGAACTCATAAATAATAATGCTTTTGCGATCGCATGGGTTAATAACAACATCAGGGCTACACCCCCCTGCTCTAGTCCCACTGCTAAAAATACCAATCCCATATAAGCACTAGTAGAATGGGACAAAGCACGTTTTATATCCGTTTGAGCTAGAGCAACTAAACTAGCTCCCACTGCTGTCACGCTACCTATAATCAGTAAAGCATTCAATGCGACAGGTGAGAGAGCCAGAATCGGTTGTAGTTTATACAATATATAAGCACCACCCGCTACCACCAAAGAGTTCCGCATGACTGAAGCCGGGTTAGGGCCTTCCATTGCTTCATCTAACCACATATGCAAGGGGAACTGAGCGCATTTACCTGCTGGGCCAGCAATCAAAGCCAAACCTAACAATGCTGAGGTTACTGGGTCTAAACTCGCTGTTTGCGCCCACTCATATAAGTCAGAAAAATTCAAACTACCCGCTAAGGTGGAAAGTGTCACTACTGCCATTAGTAGTAATAAATCTCCCACTCGTTTTGTCCAAAACGCATCTCTTGCTGCTGTTACTACTAGGGGTTGTGCGTACCAAAATCCCACTAGCAAGTAGGTAGAAAGTGTCAAAACTTCCAATAGTGCGTAGCTGAGGAATAAAGAGTCACTAAAAGCCAAACCACTCAGTGCAGCTTCAAAAAATCCGACTAGTCCAAAAAATCTTGCTAAAGCCCAGTCCTTTTCCATGTAACCTAGAGCATAGATTTGCGCTAGTAGACTCAACCCTGTGATTAAAACTGTTGCCCCAATGCTAACCGGTGAAATTTCCAAAGCAAAGGATAAATTTAAATCCGCCGCTTGAAACCAAGTAATGACCCAGTTTTCTTGTTCCCTATTCCAAATATCCTTAAATACTAAGAGGCTATGAGCAAAAGCTAAAAGGGTAGTCAACAAGTTGAAATACGCCGCAGGTCTTGGCCCTGTTCGTCGGATGATACCTATACTCCACGGCAAGGTTATGAGTGCGCCTAACAAACTATAAAAAGGCATACACCAACTTGTTGCAAATAGAAACTGATTCATTTATTGATTTCCCTTGAAGACTCAGCCTTAAATTTTCTTAAAACCCTTAAAACCATCATTTACTAAAACAAATTAATTTTTCTCAAAAACTATGCTTTTTTTAATTTTTTTATTAAACTCTTAGATGAGTATATTTTACTTAAATTTCCCCTACAAAAACTGCCATTAAAGTCAAGCTTATTTGTGTTAAAACATTTGTATTCTGCATATTTTCTGTGATTTAAACTCTTGGTTTCTACCTTAAAAACATAATTTTATAGAGCTTATTTAAAAAACTTATATATTCTTATATATTTTTCATTTAGCCTTGATACTTACTACAAACTGTAGAGAAACCAGAGACAGCAAAGCTTACAGACTCTGATCTTCCTTTACCAGAGGGGACTAGCCTCGACTATGGATATCTTTTTGTAAATGTAATAAAAAAATTATAAAGCACAAGTGGTTGCTATAGTAATCCGTAAACTTTGATTGAACAGATCACAGGTACAAATTTTTGTTAAGTTTTTTAAAACTTTTTTATTATAAACTATTATACTAATTTATATTGCCATAGATGCCAACCTTTTCTATGCTTAGTTTGGAAGTGTTTTTGTAGCTCAAGATGAGCTTCCCCGGCAAAATTTTCAAACCGCAGTACTGATTGGATTAATTTTTTAGGAGATATGGGATGCCAATTGCAGTTGGAATGATTGAGACCAAGGGATTTCCCGCAGTAGTAGAAGCAGCTGACGCGATGGTGAAAGCTGCACGCGTAACTTTGGTAGGATATGAAAAAATCGGTAGTGCTAGAGTTACTGTAATTGTGCGGGGAGATGTATCTGAGGTACAAGCCTCAGTAGCAGCTGGAATTGAAGCAGCCAGAAGAGTCAATGGTGGTGAAGTTGTATCTACACACATCATTGCCCGCCCCCATGAGAACCTAGAATACGTCTTACCGATTCGTTATACGGAAGCTGTGGAACAGTTCCGTACCTAAAAGCTGAGTAGAAAAACTCATTAACGGGGTTGCCTTCTTGAGCGTCAATGGAAATTCAAAGCTAGAAAGTTTATTCAGGAATCAAAAAGAATGTCAATTGCAGTAGGAATGGTAGAAACGCTAGGCTTTCCCGCAGTGGTAGAAGCAGCAGATGCGATGGTAAAAGCTGCTCGTGTCACCTTGGTAGGCTACGAAAAAATTGGTAGTGGTCGAGTTACCGTAATTGTGAGAGGCGATGTATCGGAAGTACAAGCTTCTGTAGGCGCAGGGGTTGAATCAGTGAAGCGCGTCAACGGTGGACAAGTGTTGTCTACACACATCATTGCTCGTCCTCATGAGAACTTAGAGTACGTTCTTCCAATTCGTTATACCGAAGATGTAGAGCAATTCCGGGAAAATGTGAACGCCATTCGTCCCTTCGGCAGAAGACCATAGTGAGTAATGCAAATTGCCAAAGTTCGTGGCACAGTAGTTAGCACACAAAAAGAACCTAGTCTCAGAGGTGTGAAGCTACTGTTGTTGCAATTAGTAGATGAAGAAGGAAACCTCCTGCAAAATTACGAAGTAGCAGCAGATAACGTAGGTGCAGGGGTGGATGAGTGGGTATTGATCAGTCGTGGTAGTGCGGCGCGTCAAGTACCTGGAAGTGAGCAGCGTCCTTTGGATGCAGCAGTAGTGGCGATAATTGATACTATTTACGTAGAAGATCGTCTCATTTATAGCAAAAAAGACCAATACAGGTAGTCAACAGTCAATAGTCAATAGTCAACACACTCAGACTATGGACTATGAAATATAGACTATTGACACTTAATTTAGGAGGAATCTCGCAATGGCAGTCCGCAGCACGGCGGCTCCCCCAACCCCGTGGTCAAGGAGTTTAGCGGAAGCAGAAATCCATGAAACCGCATTTGTACACTCTTTTTCCAACATTATTGGGGATGTCCACATAGGTGCAAATGTAATCGTTGCTCCAGGAACTTCAATTAGAGCCGATGAGGGTACACCTTTTTATATTGGTGAAAATACTAATATTCAAGATGGTGTCGTCATTCACGGTTTGGAGCAAGGCCGAGTCATAGGCGATGATAGCAATGAATACTCGGTTTGGGTTGGCAAAAATGCTTCTATCACCCACATGGCCCTGATTCACGGCCCTGCTTATGTTGGGGAAAATTCATTTATTGGTTTTCGCTCTACGGTATTTAATTCCAGGGTAGGAGCAGGCTGTATTATCATGATGCACGCCTTGATTCAAGACGTAGAAATTCCCCCTGGTAAATATGTGCCTTCAGGCGCGATTATCACCACCCAACAGCAGGCTGATCGCTTGTCAGACGTGCAAGATCAAGATCAGGAATTTGCCCATCATGTGATTGGGATTAACCAAGCCTTGCGAGCTGGTTATCTTTGTGCTGCGGATAACAAGTGTATTGCACCCATTCGTGATAAGAACGCTAAATCTTATACAAGTAATAAACTTAATGTCATAGAAATAGGAAGGAGTAGTGAAGTGGCAAGCAATAGCCTGGGTGCAGAAACCATAGACCAATTACGCTATTTATTAGAGCAAGGTTATAAAATTGGCTCAGAACACGTAGACCAAAGAAGATTCCGTACAGGTTCGTGGACTAGCTGCAAACCCATTGAAGCCAGAACATTAGGTGAAGCAGTAGCAGCATTAGAAGTCTGTCTAGCCGACCACAGTGGCGAGTATGTGCGTCTGTTTGGGATTGATGCAGGTAGACGGCGGGTATTAGAAACCATCATTCAACGTCCTGATGGTGCAGTTCAAGCTTCGACTAGCTTTAAAGCACCTGCAAGTCAGAAAAACGGTAGCTACAACGGTAACGGCAGTAGCTACAGTAACGGATCTGGTAGTGGTAGACTACCGGCGGAAACTGTACAGCAAATTAGCCAACTCCTAGCAGGTGGTTACAAAATTGGCACAGAACACGTAGATGAGCGACGCTTCCGTACAGGCTCTTGGAATAGTTGTAAGCCAATTGAAGCCACTTCAGCCAATGAAGTCGTCTCTGCTTTAGAAGAGTGTATAGACAACCATCAAGGTGAGTATGTGCGTCTGATTGGCATTGACCCCAAAGCTAAACGGCGCGTATTAGAAACCATTATCCAACGCCCCAATGGTCAAGTAGCACCATCTGGTAGCCAGAGATCGGTGGTGAGTGCATCATCATCGTCAACAGGGACAGCAACAGCTACTAGCACTCGGTTGAGTTCTGAGGTAGTCGATCAAGTCCGGCAAGTCTTGGCTGGTGGCTATAAGATTAGTATCGAACACGTAGATCAAAGAAGATTCCGCACAGGTTCTTGGAATAGTACCGGCCTCATTTCAGCTAACTCAGAAAGAGAAGCGATCGCGGCTGTAGAATCCACCTTAGCTGAATATGCAGGCGAATACGTGCGCTTGATTGGTATTGACCCCAAAGCCAAGCGGCGAGTGTTGGAAACCATTATTCAGCGTCCATAGTAGTGCTGAGTTAAAAGTGCTGAGTTGTGAGTAGTCAGTGCAGTTGCCACTCAGGTCTTTGTTGATGACAAGCAATAATCACCTGACTCATTACTCATTACTCATTACTCATTACTCATTACTCAGGACTTATACCAATTAATCAAAATTAAGCAACAAATGCAAAGTTTGAAACCCAGATGTTTCTTAATTACGAATTGCGCATTGGTATTAGCACTCCCTTGATATTCGGCTTCCGAGGTTAAAATTTCCATGTCTGTGCCGCCACTGCGCCTCCACAATAACTTTGATGCCTACATTAGTGGTGAGGTGACAATTCATCCAAGTGCAGTAGTTGCACCAGGGGTGATACTCCAAGCGGCTACAAACAGCAAGATTATCATCGGGGCAGGAGTTTGTATTGGTATGGGGTCAATTCTCCAAGTTAATGAAGGAACAATAGAAATAGAACCCGGTGTCAACTTGGGAGCAGGTTTTTTGATGGTTGGTCAAGGCAAAATCGGCACGAATGCTTGTATTGGTGCAGCAACAACAGTATTTAACTCTTCTGTTGCTCCAGGACTAGTAGTTACACCCGGTTCAGTTGTGGGCGATATTAGTCGTCCGATTAGTATCATAGAACCGCAGGCGGAGACATCCACCAATAACGCTGCTGCTACAAGTACCCAAAAGCCCCAAGAAAATGAGAGCAAAGTGATTACCTCAACTACCATCTCAGCCGCAGCTTTTGTAGAAGTAACGCACCAGTCTATATCTGTACCAGAATCCTCTACAGCACCAGAAAATCAACCTGCCGCCGTAGAAGAAGATCATCATGAGACTGACTCTACCCAGACAGAACTAAGCCCAGAAGATTTAGAATCTGGTCAAACTGAAACTGCCACTGAATCCTCTAATACCTTCGGTACTCAAATTTATGGGCAAGGGAGTATCCAAAGACTTTTAGTGACATTATTTCCCCATAGGCAATTTTTAAACACCCCCGTTTCTGACGATAGCTCTGAGTAAGTGTTAGTTTGTGAGTATCCTGGAGGATTCACATGGAGACATATAATCAAAAGTCTATTAGCACGAACCAGACAAACCGTCGTCAAGACAGCTTCAATGATACTGCTTTAGGCTTGGTATCTACCCTCAGTTTTCCCGCGATCGTGGGAACTGCGGACATGATGCTGAAATCAGCTGGGGTTCACCTAGTTGGCTACGAAAAAATTGGTAGTGGTCACTGTACGGCGATCGTCCGTGGTGGCATTGCTGATGTCCGTCTGGCTGTAGAAGCTGGTGTACAGACTGCCGAACAGTTCGGTCAATTGGTTTCTAGCTTGGTAATTCCCCGACCTTTTCCCAATCTCGACGTAGTGCTACCCATTACTAACCGTCTTAGCCAATTCATGGAAGAAGGTCAGTATAGTCGATTAAGTAACCAAGCAATTGGTTTAGTAGAAACACGAGGCTTTCCAGCAATGGTAGGTGCGTGTGATGCCATGCTTAAATCGGCTGATGTGCAGCTAGCATCCTATGAAAAAATTGGTGCGGGTTTGTGTACAGCCATTATCCGTGGTTCTGTAGCTAACGTCGCCGTAGCGGTAGAAGCGGGAATGTTTGAGGCAGAACGCATTGGGGAGCTGAACGCCGTGATGGTTATCCCCCGACCCCTAGATGAATTGGAACAAACTTTGCCTATAGCAAGTTGCTGGATTGAACAACGCCAACCATTAAATTTGCCAGTAAATATTAAAGAACAAGTTGCTGAAAGAGAAGTGTTAATGTTGCCAGATTTAGTCAACCTTCCTGTGAAAATTACAGAAGAAGTATGGAATGATGAATGATGAATGATGAACTACTAATTAAAAAATGAGCAATTAGGGAAATTGCCATTTAAAATTTATGCGCTCAGTATTCAGCATTCATCTTGCAGATGGAAGGCATCTTACGCTTTGCTTGTTTTATTGATGATAACTTCTCAATACCATAAGTAAAACTATTTTTTTTAATAGCGAGAATAGAGTTTTATCTATACTAAACTCATAGCTTTGATATGAGTAAATTTCTATCATTGGCGAGTATTTAGTGATACTAGTTTTATATTGATAAATCGCTATTAGAGGAGAATCACTCTTGAATCAGGCGACCCTACACCAGTTAAAAGTGTTCGAGGCAGCTGCACGACATGGTAGTTTTACCCGTGCGGCCGAGGAATTATTTCTAACCCAACCGACTGTTTCGATGCAGATTAAGCAGCTGACAAAATCGGTAGGTTTACCACTATTTGAGCAAGTAGGAAAACGCCTCTATTTGACAGAAGCAGGGCGAGAATTATTTGCAACTTGTCGGCAAATATTCGAGACAATAGTCCAGTTTGAAATGAAAGTTGCCAACTTAAAAGGGCTAAAACAAGGTCAGTTACGTTTAGCAGTAATCACAACAGCAAAATACTTTATCCCCCGTTTATTGGGGCCGTTTTGTGAACTTTATCCAGGAATTGAAATTTCGCTACAAGTCACAAATCACGAAGGCATCATAGAACGGATGATGAGTAATATGGACGACTTATACATTATGAGTCAAGTTCCAGAAAATTTAGATGTAAATTGTGAGCCATTTTTAGATAATCCTTTGGTTGTATTTGCACCCTTAAATCATCCATTAGCTAAAGAAAAAAACATACCCATAGAACGTTTATCTAATCAACCTTTCATTATGCGTGAACCAGGTTCAGGAACGCGCCGTGCTGTGCAGAGTCTCCTAGACGAACACAACATAAAAGTAAAAGTTAAGCTGGAATTAGGCAGTAATGAAGCGATCAAACAAGCGATCGCTGGAGGCTTAGGAATTTCTGCTTTATCTCGGCATACTTTATTGTCAGATGCAGCTGAGTTTAGCATTTTGGATGTGCAACATTTCCCGATTAAGCGGAATTGGTACATGGTTTACCCGGCTGGTAAACAGCTATCTATCGTCGCGCGGACTTACTATGAGTATTTGCTGGATGCAGCGAAGCAATTTGTAGAACAGACTGTTGCCCCTGATGCTATTGCAGGGGAGTAGGGGCGCAGGGGAGACAAGGGGAAATTTACTCATTACTCATTACTCAGCACTCATTACTCATTACTTAAGCCGCTTGACGAGGTAGACCTTTAAGCCTTAATAATTAACCAGGAGAGTCATTTAACACAGGAAAAAACTGGCAGTGGTTAACCCGGAAATACCATCTTGGCGCAAAACAATACAAAGTCAGATTGTATCTGTGACGGTGTACAGTGACAAAGCCCTGGTTACAAGACAGGGTAATGTGTCCCTCACAGGTTCGGAACGGGAATTAGTCATCCCTTTACTGCCAGTGACTCTAGAACCTGAATCTGTCCGAGTTAGTGGTAAAGGTACGGTTGAAGTGCGTTTGTTAGCAGTGAGTTGCGATCGCATTTACACTACCGAACCAGTAGCCGAACGAGCTGCCCAGTTAACTAGACAAATTCAGCAATTAGAAACCGAAAAACGTCATCTCCAAGCCCAGGTAGATGCTTTAACCTTACAATCTCAATTTATTGCAGGCTTACGGGAAAAAACAGAAGAACCCTTTGCCCAAAGCCTATCGCGGAAAAATCTTAGTCTGAGTGAAACCTTAGATTTTTTGAATTTTTTAGGCAGTCAGTACAGCGAATATGCGATCGCATCTGCTGAGTGTAACAGCCAACAAAAAGAATTAGACAAACAAATTCAAGCCCTACGTCACTCATTACACAGCGTTCAAACACCCCACGCTAAAGAAAGTTTTACCTTGGTTGTGGGCATAGAAGTTACAGATGCAGGGGAATTTGAGTTAGAGCTATCCTACGTGGTGAATCGTGCCAGTTGGAAGCCTCTATATGACCTGCGGTTAAATACTACTAGCAAGACATTAAACTTAAGTTATCTAGCAGAAGTCACCCAAAACACTGGCGAAGATTGGCAGGATGTGAACCTTACCTTATCCACTGCCAAACCAGGATTAGGCACACTTCCACCGAAATTAAATCCTTGGTATATAGACACCGTAACACCTCCAGCCGCGCGATCGCTACGCAAACTAGCTAGTCCATCCCTACCCGCGATCACAGCTATGTCTGCTTCATCTCCGGAAGAAATGCTACCAGAAGCAGAGGACGAGGAGAATTTTTTATCAGCACAAAATATGGTGGTGGAGGTAGTTAAACAGGGTAGTATTGTCACCTTTAAACTCAATGGCGGTGGTAACATCCCTAGTGATGGCACACCTCATAAAACCACAATTTTTAACGACGACTACCCCTGCGATTTTCAGTATGTCGCTATGCCACGTCTAGTTAGCTTTGCTTATCTAGAAGCGAATGTAAAAAATAGTCCTAATGGTGCAACTTTATTAGCAGGTACAGCTAATATTTTCCGTGATGATCTATTTGTTGGCACAACTGAATTAGAAAATATTGCCCCAGGACAAGAATTTGAACTTAACTTAGGAATTGACGAAGGTTTAAAAATTGAGCGTGATTTAGTTGAGCGTCAAGTAGATAAAAAATTGATTGGCAACCAACGCCGCATAACTTACGCTTATCGTTTAGTAGTTACTAACTTACTCAATCAAGAAACCCTTTTAAAGTTAACGGAACAACTACCAATTAGTCGCAACGAGCAAATCAAAGTCCGCCTCAACCGCAGCAACCCCCAAATACCCCTCAGCGATATGGGGATTCTGGAATGGCGGTTAACGATTCCACCCCAAGAGAAGCAAGAATTACATTACCAGTTCACTGTTGAGCATCCACCAGAGCTAACAGTCACAGGGTTAGATATCTAAACTCTGAGTAATTAAAGAAAATTTACTTAATATACCCCAGCATTATTGCCAAGCTAAAGTATAATTTTGGTAACAATAAACACTGCAATCAAAAAAGATGCAGGTAAATTATGAGTAGGCTGTTAATTAAAGCTATAGGTTTAATTTTACTATTTACAGGTATCTACTTCCTCGCTCAAAACGTCATATTCGTTAGCGGTTACTATTCATTTTCCCAGAGATTACCCGCAACCGCTTCAGTTTTAGCCATCATGGCGGGTGCATTATCTTTGATATTTTTTCGGCGAGAAACTGGTAATTTCGGCTGGGTTTTGTTAGGTATTGGCTTCTTACTAGTGTTTTTGAGTGGTGGTATATTTTTTAAATCCATTAGCTTGTGGAATTTGTTTCTGGCGTTCGCCGCTTTAGCCGTAGGATTCAAATTATTGACTAGAGGCAGAATCGACTTTTAATTTAGTAGCAAACTCTCCGCGTACCTCTGCGCTTACCTCTATCACCCTCTGCGTTTAAATTTCCCACCTAAATTCGCCACGATTTTCCAGTTTAGAAACTACTCTTCTGCTCAAAGCTAACCCAGCTTATTAAGCCTTGCTTGTGTGAAAATTAATAACAAAACTATCACTCTATGGTGAGGTAGATCATGGCGAAAGAAAAACAATTGCTAGAACACTGGCGAGAACTCACACCCGAAAAACAGCAAAAAGTTTTGGAGTTTGTTGAATCGCTAAAATCTGAATCTGAAGCAACATCAATCAATACAGAATATATTCCACAAACACCTTTAGCTGATAGCAATACTTGCATCTAAAACATACCGACTCACCGTTCTCTGTCCTCGCGGATGAGTTCAGCACTGTCACTGAAAAATTTTCCTGCATATCTTAACTTGAGCGCGTGCTACTGCTTCTCTGGCTTGTTCCATATTGCCGCCAGTGTAGTAATTTGTCGTTGTTTCTGCGGCTTGTTCGAGAATGTGTTTTAATTCCTCTTGCAAAGACCTACCGTGCTGTTTGGCAAGAGTTGCTAGCTTTTCTAGAATGACTGGATCTATATTTTCAACTAAAATTTGAGCCATACCAAATAAACTTTTGACTTTTGACTTTTGACTTTCCCAACGGGGTTGCTAGGTATCGGATTTATAAAATGTTGATGATTACGTAGGCAAGGTGGCTCTTATAAATATTTACAAACGTCTGAAAGCTTTATTATGTTACATTTTACAAGTCTCGACGCGAGAAAAGAGATTTGGCGTGCTTCCCGCACCTAGTCGCCGTACCTCTCTCTTCGCTGCCCCTGTGTCCCTCTCCTTCCCTATGACGCTTCATCGAACGCCTCTCGTCGAGTAAAAAAACAATCCCTTCCCTATCGTCTATGGCAGAAATATCCCACAACAAGGTGCGAGTAAGTATGAGTACGGGTAAGTGTCCCTTGGGGGCATCTGTATTATCTTTTGCGTTATGTACGGAGTTTATCCATCTTTGTTTCACTCTCCACCCCACGCGATCGCCAAAGCGACAATAAGCTTCGTATATTTCGTCATCTTCGTCTCTCACTCTACCACCAAAACGGGTATATATCGATTTGAAGGGAACAAGAACCTTCTTGAAAGGTGAACTTGTTCGACTTCCTTCTAAAATTCCGCCCACACTGAGATAAATTTCTTTTTGAACACTAAAACCAAAGTGTCTATTGCTGTAATTGACCCATAATTGATCAATAATTCTCAAATCTTCACAGGGGAATTGGCGAATGTCTTCTATTTCTAGATAGCTTTGTTGTTCCCGTCCCGCGACTTCCAACATCACCTTTAATGTTTCCTCATCCGCTTCTTTCCACATACCTGCTGCTAGGTAGTAAGCAAGTTGTGCATAGCGAGTAGGGACTTGAAACCGCAGCAGTTTTATTTTACCATCAGCATTTTGTTCTGGTTTTAATGCTTGTCTGTAGCAGATTCCCGGTTCAGCTAATTCTTGGCGACTTCTTAAACTCAACCAAGCACAAAAACGATTGGCATCCCAAAAGCTAATGTTAGTTACATCCTGTTGTGCTTGTTTTCTATTAGCCAAGGTACTTGGAGAACTTGTTTCATTTAAAAATAGTTGATATTCTGCCCAATTTACATAGCTAGTATCTTCTTTTTCAGTATTACTACAATGACTTTCATCTATCAGCAAATCATAATTTAACCGACTCAGATGGTCGGCAAGCTTTACCTCTGCTGCTATAGTAAACTCGTCTAAGTTATCAGATTCTAGCCCCTGTTCAAACCTTTCTTTTAGTTGTTTTTGTACAATTGGATCTATTTGTGGTCTTTCCTCTCTCCAGCATTGATACACAAGTGTAAGCACTGCTAATGTTGTATGATTTAGGGCATATTGAATTAAATTAGTTGCATTTGTCTGAGCAACATAAAAACGAATTGTTTCTCGCCACGAACCCAGCTTTGTTTCATCAGATAATGCTTGTGACAATATATTTTCTTGTCTAGTTTCTTTGATTTCCAAAGCCGCTAAATATTCTTGAAAAGTTTTGTGAGCAAATTCATAAATTCCCTCTTGTTGCCTCTGAATTAATATCTCTCGCACACCCAAATTATCCTTAGTAATGAATTCTTCTGGAGAAAATGTTTGTGCTGTCCGCGTCAATGTAGCTAACTTTTCTTGAATAAGTGATTCAGCTTTAAATGTTTTGTCATCATCTAAAGATGTGTCTAATGTAAATCCTTGAGTATTTTCTTGCATTAATTTCAGTGCCAAAGAACGTAAAACTATCAGTTTATCTTTAGCAAAGAAAATTATGGGTATTTGTTTAGCTTGCTGACGTTTCTCTAATAATACTTTAAATATCTCTTCGTATAAATCTACTTTACTTGTAGATAAAATACCGTGTTCTTGATAGCTAATAGCAATCATATTTAGCAGTAGAGGATTTTTCGCCATTAATCTCAATGATGGCGATGTATCAATTTGTTCTATCAACCTCTTTGCTGATTCGGTTATTCTTTGCTTAACTTTTGAGTTAACCTTGCTAACATTGTCTTGTATGAGATTTTCATACCATTTTTTAATAAACTCGTTGCGTTCCTCTCGGTTAAATGGCTGGACTTCCAACTCTAAGATATTCTCTTGCAGTTGTGCTTTTCTATAACCTTCTGGGCGTGAAGTGAGAATAAATAAAGTATTACGGTATTGCTTAATTTGGCTATCAACCCATTGGCTGACTTTCTGTCGTTCGCTATCATCAGATATTTCATCTAGTCCATCCAGCATAATCAAACACTTGTTTTGCTGGAGTTGTTCAGCAAACCAACCTTTGATGGGTGAGAGCTTTTCGACTGTTTTTTCAATTACCTCTGTTAATGTTGGCTCTGGTGTTTGAATAATATGTGAATAGACTTCCCGCAGTATGAGTAAAACTGGAATTAGCTTAGGAGCTTTACTATGTAACTTACTTTGTCTGCGAGTAGCATATATCAAAGTAATGTATCTGAGAAGAGTTGATTTTCCAGAGCCAGGCGCACCTAAAACAGCAAGTCGTTTACATGATTTAGGACTTGCCATTTTAAATAACAAATCACCAATTCTCTGCTGTTCTAATGGGTTAAATAGATTTTGAGAAGTTTGTTCTTCTTCTTTCTCACTTAGTAATATGTCCTGAGACATCTTCTCAAGAGCTTTGCGCTCCATTTTGAGTGGAACAAAGACATTTTCTAACAGGAATCCTCCCTTATTTATGCCCCTGTTTTCATACTCGGTGCAGTCATCCTTTAATTGCTCATAATATTTGTATTTAAAAGGCGAGGTTCGCTTTTCCCATAAATCGACAAACTTTACCCAAACAACCAAAGCTATCCTATCGAAATTACTGAATATCCAGTCTAGTAGTTTATCTATGCGTTGATCGATACGTGGAATGAGTTTTTTAGCAAACCAGACAGCAACAGCCGCTACTGCACACAACCCCGCTTTTTTCCATTCCGAGTTGCGGGCGAAATGAAATGCAAGCCATAACAAAGCCCCAGAAATGCCGAAATTAATCAGTTTGGACTTAACGAGTTGCTTAACACTTTCCGGCGTTATGGATATGTTTTGGTCTTTTGGATCTTCTGCCATCGATCGCTTGTGGAGTGAAACCTGCTCTTAGGAGTATAAGCGATCGCAGCTTGCGAAAAAATACGTATGGGAGTTTTATCAAGCTTCTACTTCAACACCAATCGCATCTACGCAATTAGGCGTTTCACTAAGTAAAAATGCTTAAGTATCAGATCATTGTTTGTCAGAAAAAGTTGATAATCCTCTTCTCATCTCAAGGATTACAGAGGCAGAATCATCAGAGAAAAAATTGCCATTGTTCTTACTTACAAGCTCCAGAAGTTTGGCTAAGTTTGAGGCTACTATTACAATGGACACTATTGATCAATGAGGAAAACGAGGCAAACGAATGACTCAGGTACTTCTAGGAGAGAACGAAGGAATCGATTCAGCTTTACGTCGGTTCAAGCGTCAAGTATCTAAGGCTGGTATATTAGCTGATGTAAAGTATCATCGGCACTTTGAAACACCGTTAGAAAAACGCAAACGGAAAGCAGTGTCAGCTAGACGTAAAAAACGTTTTCAATAAGCCAATTCGGTTTGGTATGTGTGTTGCTTGAGGAAAATCACCTAGAAAAGCGACATTGACTTACCACTAATTATTTTTGAGAAGAATCAAGCAGTATGTACCGCACCCCAGATGGGGTGTGAGTATATCGCTGTTAGTTAAGATACATCTGCACATATGAAATAGGTGACAGGTGACAAGTGACAGGTGACAGAACTCAATGACGAAAATAAGTTATTGTTGCGTAAGTCCTGAACAAAAAATTAAGATTTAGAAACCTCAATAGTACGACTATTACAACGGTTCATAGCCTTTTCTACTCCTTGTTTAAGGCTCAGTTCTACACATTCACCCACGAACTGGAGTACAAGAGACATCAGCTGATTTTCGGCTGAGGTAAATTTTCCCAACACATAGGAAACAGTATCTGAATTGTCGTTATTGGCTGCATCTTTGGGTTTACCAATACCGATACGTAAGCGGGGGAAATTCTGTGTGTTAAGATGAGCGATCGCACTCTTCATACCATTATGCCCCCCAGCCGAACCAGATAAGCGCAGGCGCGTTTTTCCCAACGGTAAATCTAGATCATCATAAATCACCAGCACAGATTCCGGTGGTAACTTATACCAACTTGTCACCGCTTGTATAGACTGTCCTGAGCGATTCATATAAGTTAAAGGCTTGAGTAAGCGGATTTTGACCCCTCCTGGTGCAGTTCCTTCACCGTATTCTCCTTGGAACTTGCGATTTTCCGCCAAGGAAATGTGCCAGGAACGAGCTAGAGCTTCAATAGCCGCAAAGCCGATATTATGGCGAGTTTGGTCATATTTAGGCTCTGGATTCCCCAACCCGACAATGAGTTGAGGAATTACCAAAGCCGATGGCGTAACAGTTTCTGTCATCTTCTTTCTAGTCAATCGATTCGCAGCAGTTACTTAAGTTACTGGGGAAGAACCAGCACTCTCCTGCTCTGATTTAACTGCTTCGATTTTTTTGGGTTCAATTTCCGCAGTAGTTTTAACAGCCTCTTCCAGTTGTTCAGCTTCCCGCTTAAACTCACTCTGGAACTCATTAGAGGCTTCTTGAAAACCGCGAATTGCTTTACCCAAACTCCGTCCAATTTCTGGCAACTTTTTGGGGCCAAAAATTAACAGTGCGACAGTCATAATTACAGCCATTTCCGGTAAACCGATACCAAAAATATTCACGCGGTTTCTCCTCTTTTTTTAACGTGTATGCAGTTGCTAGTGGTTGAGTGGGGATTTGATACTCTCACTTTTTACGGTATCTGGAAAACCCTACAAGGAGCAGCCACTGCGTTGCGCGGGTTTCCTGCGTTGTAGCAAGTGGCGTTAGAGGGTTTAACTTTTCCCCCTTCCCTACTAGGGAAGGGGGTTAGGGGGTTAGGTTTCGCGTTAGCTTTTCCATATAACGTGAAAAGCCAGACTTGGTACTGGGTACTGGGGATTTAGATGTTCTCCCCCTACTCCCCCAACTTCCCATTCCCTCACATATTAAGCCTAACTTTTTCAGAAGCAAAGACACAAAAAAACCCGGACAAGCCGGGTAGAGGTCTGCTAACTAACTATGTCAGCTTAGTTGCTGTGTATTAGTTATCTACCAACCTACTCTGACATCCTGAATCAGGATCGACTTATTGTAAAGTTGCAGGATAATTAGCAAGAACACGAAAAATAGACCCATAAAAATAGCCATTACTGGGGTTGTTCCCCAGCCAGGAGCTACTTTACCATACTCAGAATTTAAAGGTCTCAGGATATCTCCCAACCTAGTCCGTTGTGCCATAGTTCACCTAAGATTCACCTAAGATTAGTTGCCAAAGCTTTTTTTAATCTTCTGTAATATTCTATAAGAATAGCACTCATAATCTATAAATCACTTATGGAACCCGCAATAGTTCTTATCATTTCTGTGGCTGTGGTCATCGTTGGGATTACTGGGTATGGAGTTTACACTTCTTTCGGCCCTCCTAGCAGGGAATTGGCAGACCCTTATGATGATCACGAAGATTAAACAAATTAAGGGCTAAAAACAGGAAATAGGTTTAGATAAGCCTGAAAGCCCTTATGTAGAGACGCGATTCATCGCGTCTGAATCACCAAATTTCTAAGTAGACAAGAGTGTAAGCAGTTTATCCCTCTACTTACTTGGGGGTATGACTCTAAAGCTAGCTATTTTCCAAGGTGTGACTAATGATAATTTTTGAGTAGGACGTTCTAATAAATCTACTTGTTCACCTAGAGTTAAGCCTAAATCACTCTGTAAAGATAACTCTGCTGTTGCCCCTTGTGACTCGTAACATCGGATAATTATTTTATCTGGTTCGTCTTCTGCTGGTTTTACAGCCATTAAGACTAAATTTTCGGCTGATAAATTTAAGAAACTTAGCTTGTCTTGATTCGTGGCTGAAGAGTGGGGAATGGGATTTAGGATTACTTGCAAGGGAATGTTTAATTCGTAACCCCGTCTGACCGTCTGGGATGATTCCCAGCTACCTGCGTGAGGATACAAAGCATACGTAAATTCGTGTAAGCCTCGGTCTGCTTGTGAGTCAGGCCAATTGGGACTGCGTAGGAGGGTGAGACGTAGTTGTTGGGGTTGGACATCGTAACCATATTTACAATCATTGAGTAAGCTAACTCCGTAAATACCCTCATTAGTTGTTTCAGTCAAATCAGCCCAACGTAAAGCAGGAACTTCCCATTTAGCTTTTTCCTGTGGAGTTTCTGGTTTAGTAGGACGACGAATTACACCACAGGGAATTTCGTAGGTAGCAAAGTCGGTTGTCACATTGAGAGGAAAAGCTGCTTTCACTAACACCTGATTTTCTTGCCAATTGACTCTAGAGGCAATTTTTAAGAGTGGTGAACCAGCTTGCAAAATGTAGTCTTGGCAAAATTCTGAGTCTCCCAACTGACGCACTACACGCAGGCGAGTTTTCACTAGTCCTTGTTCTAGCCATTCTATAGATTTGAGGTGAGTGGCTGGTAATGGATGCTGGGTGTAATTGGGGTCAATGTTCCAAGCGTCCCAATATTGACCACTGTCTTTAAAGCCTTGTAATTGATTACCTGCACCGTTTAAGATTTCCCGTTGGTTGGTTTTGTCAAAGACACTTGATAAATCTCCGGTGTCGGGGTCTATTAAAACCCGCAGATATTCATTTTCGAGAATAAATTCGGGTGGTGTTGGAAATGTGGGAGATGTCGAAGATGTGGGGGACAGCCAAAATAAGCGATAGCCGACTGGGGGAATTTCGGTGGCGAGGAACAGTAGGCTTGAGGTTTCAGATAATTGGGAGGTGAGTAAGTTTCCTGTAGTGTCGTAAACTTGCCATTGTTGATTGGTTGTAGGTAAGGTGACAGATACTACCTCAGAGCGTTGCCAGTTGAGAGAATTGAAAACGAAAATTGGCAAACTGTCGGGATTTGGTGGCTCTGATGGGGTAAAGTGAGATGCGATCGCTTCTAATGATTCTTTTAATATCTTCGTCCCTGTTTGTTGGACGTGTTCCCATTCGGGTAACGCATCTGTATAAACTTGGGTAATAGAAGAACCCGGTAAAATATCGTGAAATTGGTTAAATAATACTAGCTTCCAAGCGGCTTCGATTTCAGCTTGGGGATATTCCACATCGCAAATAAGTTTAGCGAAAGTAGCAAACAGTTCAGCTTGATACAGTAAATTTTCACTACTCCTATTCCAAAGTTTTTGGTCAGCGTGGGTGGTGTAGCAACCGCGATGGAATTCTAAATATAGTTCGTCATCCCAAATGGGGAATTCTCCCCCTGCCCCCCTGCCCCCTGCCTCAATTTCCCAGAGATATTTTTCAGATGTTATAAATTCTAAATCTGGGAAAAATGGTGAATTTTGCCAGCGTTGGGCGATTTCTAACATATCACGGGTAGGGCCGCCGCCGTGGTCGCCGACACCAGGAAGCCAAAGGGATGTGGTTAAATTAGTTTGGGCTTGCCATTCTAAAGAGTAGGCTGCCATTTTTATGGGGTCAATACCTTCGCCGATGGGTGCAGACATATAACTAAATATTTGGCTACCGTCAGGCGATCGCCACCAAAAAGCCCCATAATCAAATTTATTAGTATCATTCCAGCGCAGTTTCTGAGTAACAAAATATTCAATCCCAGCGTTAGCCAAAAACTGCGGTAAAGTTGCACAAAACCCAAAGGTATCGGGAAGCCAAACCACAGTCATCAACTTGCCGAATTTTTCTTGGGCGTAGCGTTGACCATACAATAGTTGACGAACTATAGATTCCCCAGCAATCAAGTTTAAGTCTGGTTCTACCCAAAAACCGCCGACAACTTCCCACACTCCATCAGCTACTTTTTGTTGAATGGTTTTAAATAAATCTGGGCGATGTGCTTCTACCCAAGCGTAAAGGGACGGGGTGGAATGACAGAAAATTAATTCGGGGAAATCTTGCTGTAGCTTGAGGACTGACTCAAAGGTGTTTTGGGTTGCATTCCAGGTTTCACTCACAGGCCATAGCCATGCTAAATCTAGATGGGCGTGTCCTAGTAAGTAGATTTTAAAATCGGATGCAGATGTATGCAGGTGCTTGATGAGGTGTTGACGGAGGGTGATGAGGGTTTCTGGTGTATGGGTGGAGAATTGATTGATGATGGATGCTAAAGTATCTAGTTTTTCTGGGGCGGATTGTTCTAGATATAGCTGCAATATTGCCAACTCATCGGCGATCAAACCGGGGTCAGGATGATTATAATCTGTAGATTCGTATACAAGTAGCGATCGCACCAACGCACCGTCACAATGTCCCGGACTGACTAGCCGCAAAGCCACAGTAAATTCTTCCCCTGGTGTCACCTCTGGACTCAGCAGTATTCTAGGCGCACAATCAAATAAATCCCCTTCTAATACTAATTCCCCATTGACATAAATCTTGGCTGAGTCTGCCCACCACAGCAACGACAACCGCAATGCTAAACCCCCTAGAGGATACCCGTGTAAATTCTGGGGAACTAGGAATTTTTGGGCTAGCCATAGCACTTTTTGTCCTCCTGTCCAAGTAATGTTACCTTTGGCGTTTAACTCGACAGGTTGCCAATCAGACAAATTAGATGGGAAAAAATTAGTAATATCTCTATCAGATTCTTGGTATAACCAAGTAGACTGGGAATTAACTTGGCAGTATCCGCGCAATAGTGCGATCGCATCTGAGATTAATTTTTTATGGGGATGAGATAGGGGAGTAGTCATATTTTCGTTAAGATTAAAGCAATTACGATAATTATTAGTACAGTGTGGCGTAAATATAAGCCATCATCTGAGATCAAGAAAAGCTGACAAAATCAGCATTCTCTATGTTCACCTTTGTTTTATTCTGGGAGTCTCACAAACCAATCAGGCTCAAATTCATTAATGTACTACCATGTCTTCTGGTCGTTATCAAAGTAGACTATTTAACCTTGTCCACCAGCAATCTCGGCGGTTGACAACACATTGGGAAAGCACCTTCCGACATTTGCAAGTTGCGACTAAGTGGGGTGTGGAATTAATACTGTATCCTGTGTATTTATTTTTGCAATCGGCTGATTCATCTGTAAAAACACTGTACTCCAAAGCACCACCTCCTCAGCCAAAGTTATCGCCAAATCATACCGATTTTTCACCCCTAACTCCTCCCTCTGCTGATACACCCATTCAGCACATACTAGAGGCTGTGCAGAATCTGTCCAGCGAAGAAACAACAGTTAATCGTGGAAATATATCCAAATTATTGAAACCTTTGCAGTTGTTTTTGGCGAAATTTTTTGATCATCCCACAAATAAATCCCCTCTTTCACCATCCTTAACTATTCCAAACAAAACGCTACCGAGTATCACATCAACCAGGCAAAATGATGTCCTCAACCTTCACCTTTCACTAGTGAGCGGAATAGCCACAGATTTGCTTAATCGCCAGTTGGTACTTGTTAGTATCGAAAATGAAATATTGGATATTTTGACACCACAGCAACAAGCAAAATTATCCAATATAATTATTAATGAACTTGCTAATTATTTCGATGATTGGCAATCACCTGAAAATCAGCAAAAAGCAGAAATATCAGGAGAATTTGAGAGCATATTGTCCCAGGCAAAAGGTAATAATATAATTAAAATTCACTTAATAACTCAGGGTATACCTAAAAATTTACTTAATACTAATAAAATTATTACCGCTCTAGACACAGCATTTGCTCAGTTAGAGGACAAAACTATTGTTCCTAGCCAAGAAATTATGCGAGTCACCCAGACTCAAATCAATATTTTTGTTTATGGTAAAGAACAACTAGCTGCTAGAGGAGATATATCGATTACTGCTGATGATTTGTCAACCCAAACATTCAGTATCTCAGCCTTAATTGAATCAGCAATAAATTACTTTTTTGGGATCGGTAAAAGTAAAAACTTGAATGCGCGGGGTGCTAATGACAAAGCTTTATCTAACAGCAATCAAGAACCGTGGCTAAATTGGCGTGATTTGTATGGTGATACTGCAAAGTTTGCGGAAGAAACAACTCAAGCATCCTTAAAACTCAATCCCACTATTGTGCCTAATCCATCGGCAAGGTTATCTTGGGAGAAAAGAATGTCTATCCCACCATCAAAAGCCGACTCTAGTTTAGTACCACGCAGAAAACAATCCCGCAACCTCACTCGCATTCACAAAACATCGGGAAAAATCACCACTGTACAACAAACTGAAACTTCTATCTCTCCATTAAGAAGTAACACGGAAAAAGCCGAAATTTCCCCACAGCAATTTGACCACGAAGAAGCCCAACCAGACTGGATAGAAACCAAAGCTACTTCAGTAAGCTACGAAAAGCACCTGCTAGAGCAAGTCTTAGAATGGCTTGATCGTGGTATGGTATGGCTAGAAGAAACAATAGTCAAGATTTTTCAGAAGTTGCAAAGTCTATGGCGTGGTAAATAATAGCAACCAGGAGAAAGAAAGAGGAAAACTGCAAAATTATAAATTGAACTATATTAAATAATGTATAAATATTTAATTGTTTGTAGTAAGGACTTTAGTCCTATGTTGTTCGCATAGCGAACAGTACAAATATTTAATTCTGACTCTCTTTGGTGTTTATTTGCGTGAAAATTATTGTTTATTGTAAATACTTCAATTTTAAAAATCCCCTCGATAAACCAAAAATTGAAACATTTGTGGTGAATTTACCACAGATTCCCAGAATTGGTGAAACCATTGTAGTTGAGAGAATTTCAACTCAGAAACAGTTTGTCATTATCTTTGAGTATACTGTCACCGCAGTGCAGTTAAACGCCTCTAACTCTGATGATACTGCTGATGCTCAAATAAATGCTTGTTTAAATCATTGCTGGGAAGGAACATCAAATTTTAAGGTGACAAACTTTTTAGAAAAATAATGCCTGTAGAGACGTTGCATTGTAACGTCTCTACTTCACCACAACATATGATTAAGAAAATGGCGCAATGGCTTTGACCCAGTTGGTTCTTGATAATCAGTGGGTAAAAGAGACAGCATAGTATTTTGCAAAGTTTCTAAAGCCGCTTCTACATCCTCTCGTTTTGGTCTAGATGTTGGGGTAAAGTTTAGTGGTTCACCAAAACGCACTATTAATTCTTTTCTCCAATACAAATCTTGAGTACCAATTAAGGCTACTGGTAATATTGGTACACCAGCGCGTAAAGCGTAAATTACAGTTCCTCGCTTCAAAGGTAGATGTAACTTACCCTCAGTGTTTCCCAGTCGTCCTTCAGGAAAGAGAATCAAGCTATCCCCCTGAGCTAAAATTCCTAAAACAATGCGGTCTATTTGGCGTAGTGTGTGTATATCTCCACCAGTCGGTACAGTTTGTTCAATAACTTGAGCTAAGTTAATTAAGTCTTCCCTACCAGCTTTCGCTGCTTGGATGACAGCGAGTTCTTCTTTCCATATCCTAGCTAGGGGAATCACACCGCCTGCAATCCTCAAAATCAGACGTTTCCACCATTTGTTATATAAGGTGCGGGCATCACCCAGAATGTAGTAATAAGGTTGGGTGGGAAGTTCTGCTAATAGTAGTAGGGGATCAATATGGTGGAGATGATTGACAGCTAGGATGGCTGGTATTTCTGGGATTTTTTCGAGGTTTTCAACTTTTACCTGAAAAATACAACGAATGAGCGATCGCAATACAAACCGCCGTATCCCAGAATTGATTCTAGCTGGAGAATCCTGCTCATGAATAGATTCTAGCTGAGATAGAGTATCTGCAATTATCTGGCGAATAGCGCGATCGCTTGCGGCTGCAACCCCTTCCTTTACCCGCTTGATAGTTGCAGCAGTTACAGGAGAGGATATTTCTGATGGGGTGCTACTTTCCTGCTCACTAGATGACACGTTAGCTAGGTCTTAGCAATTTATAAGGGATTCCCTACAATATACCTTGATACGCTAGTAGCTTGTTGACAACACATAGAAAAACTTAACCCGATGATTTATCACAATCAAAGCGTCTTTTCAGGTGTCGGGGGTCTGAAACTTTATTATCAAAGCTGGTTTCCAGAGGGGAAAGTCAAAGCTGTATTAGTCATTGTGCATGGCCTCGGAGGACACAGCGACAAATACAGTCATATAGTCGAGCATCTCGTCCCTAAACATTATGCTATCTACAGTTTAGACCTGCGTGGTCATGGGCGATCGCCTGGTCGTCGAGGTCATATCAATGCTTGGGCTGACTTCCGGGAAGATTTAAGGGCTTTTCTCCAGTTAATTCCCACCCAACAGCCACAAGTTCCAGTTTTTCTATTAGGTCATAGTCTCGGTGCAGTCATTGTCTTAGACTACGTTTTACGCTATCCCCAAGAAGGGTCTACATTACAAGGCGTAATTGCTTTAGCACCTGCCATTGGTAAAGTTGGTGTGTCCAAATTCCGCTTACTTGTAGGGAGATTAATGTCAAAAGTTTGGCCAAGTTTCACCTTAAATACAGGACTTGACTTAGCTGCTGCTTCACGAGACGAGAAAGTCTTAGTCGCCTACACGCAAGATTCCCTACGCCATACTCGCGCTAGTGCGCGTCTAGCCACAGAATATTTTGCCACAGTCGCCTGGATTTATGACCATGCTCCAGAGTGGCAAGTTCCACTACTCATTCTCCACGGAGGGGCAGATAGAGTAGCTTTACCTGAAGGTGGTGAAATTTTTTACCAGCTTGTAAATTCTCCAGATAAACTGCGAATTGAATACCCAGGTGCATATCACGAATTACAAGATGACCTCAACTACCAAGAAGTATTAACTGATTTAGAAACTTGGTTAGAGAAACATTTGTAATTAGTTCGTAATTAAGATTGGGCATTGGGCATTGGGCTAAAATCTCCTCTACTCCCAATTTTTAAGTTAGGCTATAGGCTCTATTATTGAGATGTATGAAGTAAATTATGCACTGGTTTTTATCTAGTCCGTTGAGTGTAGAGCAATTGACGGTGAAGATTGCAGGCTTATCTGCGTCGCTACAGGGTAAGAAGTTGGTGCATCTATCAGATTTTCACTACGATGGTTTGCGGCTATCAGATGCGATGTTAGCAGAAGCGATCGCTCTGAGTAATCAAGCACAACCAGATTTAATATTATTAACTGGTGATTACGTCACCACTAGCCCTAAACCAATTCACGAACTCGCACTACAACTCAAAAAGCTGCAAAGTAATCATGGTATTTATGCCATCCTCGGTAATCACGATTTGTATTACAAACACTCCAAAGCAGAAATCACTGAGGCGATGACGAATATCGGTATTCGTGTCCTTTGGAATGAAATTGCCTATCCCTTGGGAACAGAATTACCAATAGTAGGACTAGTAGATTATTACTCCCGTGAATTCAAACCAGCAACTATTTTTAACCAGTTAAATCCTTCTACACCACGCCTTGTTTTAACTCATAATCCAGACACCGCCGAGTATTTACAAGAGTGGCGAGTAGATTTGCAGTTATCTGGTCATACTCATGGAGGACAAATAATTATTCCTGGCATTGGGGCTGTGTTGCCATATCACAAAAAAATCATCCGCAAAATTCCGATGGGATTGCGGCAGCTTTTCCCCTGTCTACGCAAAGAGTTTTTTATAGTAGATCATTGGGAATGGTCACAGGGTTTACACCGCATCGGCAACAATCAATTATACGTAAATCGCGGTTTAGGAACTTATTTCCCAGGACGTATATTTTGCCCACCAGAAGTAACAGTAATTACATTAGAAAAAGAATAGCCATTAGACATGAGTCATTAATCCTTGTAATTTCCTCCCTTCTGCCCCTTCTCCACTCACTTTTTTCATATAGGCTAAGTTATTAATTTTTAATATTTTCTCAAGATTTATTTGGTTTTTTGATAAGCTGTAGACGCTGGTATGAGGAGTCCCTAGCATATATGCACTGGTTGTTTACAGGACGTTTAAGTGTAGATAAACTGACGGTTAAGATTGCAGAACTTCCACCCAGTTTGCAAGGCTTAAAGTTAGTGCAGTTGTCGGATTTTCATTACGATGGTTTGCGATTATCAGAAGAATTGCTAGAAGAAGCGATCGCAGTTACTAACGAAGCTGAACCAGATTTAATAGTATTAACCGGTGATTATGTAACTGATGATCCTACACCAATTAACCAACTGGCATTAAGACTTAAATATCTACAAAGTCGCTATGGAATTTATGCTGTACTTGGCAATCATGATATTCACTACAGTCACTCCCAAGCAGAAGTTACCACAGCATTAACTAGTATTGGGGTCAATGTTCTGTGGAATGAAATTGCTTATCCTCTAGGACAAGGTTTACCAATAGTAGGATTGGCTGATTATTGGTCAAAAGAGTTCAATCCTGCACCGATAATGGAACAACTCAACCCATCTACACCCCGGATTGTTTTATCTCATAACCCAGATACCGCCAAAATACTGGAACAATGGCGAGTAGATTTACAATTATCCGGCCATACCCACGGCGGACATATTGTTATACCAGGTATAGGGCCTGTCGTTTATCACTATAAAAAGTTCATCAAACAAATTCCTAAAAAACTGCGGCGTTGGATTCCATTTCTATTAGGAGATTGTTCAAAAGTAGTTCGATATTGGGAATGGGCGCAAGGATATCACCAAGTTTCCACAAACCAATTATATGTCAATCGCGGTTTAGGAACTTATCGACCAGGACGTTTATTTTGTCCACCCGAAGTTACTGTAATTACATTAGCTTAAGTTAGTGATGAGTGATGAGTGCTGAGTTGTGAGTGATGAGTTGTGAGTGCTGTTAGCGGTAGCGGGGCGTTTAGCCCGTGCTAAGTGCTGAGTGCTGAGTTGTGAGTGCTGTTAGCGGTAGCGGGGCGTTTAGCCGATGCTGAATTGTGAGTGAGAAGACAATAAGTAATAATCATTCTCCCCAGTATTTAATTTTGAATTTTGTAGCTTGCTTTGCTACGCAACGCTACCGCGAACTCCGTAGGAGTATTTTGAATTTTGAACTTTTTTTTCCCAATCCCTCATGACAATAACCGCCTAAAGCTAAGAAGGAAAATATCATTAGCTTAGGCGGCTTAGTAAATGTGCAATTGTTAGAAAAAACAGAACTAAAATAACTCAAATAAGGTGGACAAATTTCGCAACCATCACTTCCACTTCAGAAACCTGCATCCTTGATTCCAATAGGCAGGCATTTCTGGCTTTAAGTTCAAAACCTCCACTAATAAATCAATAAACTCAAGGTGAAAACACTTAATAAAGGATGCAACCAAAAAGTTTAAGATTGTGAAGAGATGGAGTCTTAGAGCAGGAGGTACAGGCTCTAATAAAGGTTTGCGTTTAATTAACTTTTAACCTTTTTGTACCTTGGTCTTAATGTAGCACCTTTTTTTAAATCTGATAGGCTTATTTACCAACCTTAAACATCACTAACTTGTCGTAACAATTCAGAAATTTTTCTTAAACTTTGTAACTTGGGAATTGGGAATTAGGCATTGGGGATTGTATTTTTATCCCCCTGCTTCCCCTGCTTTTTTGTCCTCTATCACCGATCCCCTGTCCCCTGAAAATATGTCAACCCCAATGGTAATGATAAAGTTTTTCGATAATTTTAATAGATTTGTGACTCATCTAGCTCGCTATACTACCGCTAGTGACAGTTTTGAGAGTTATTGCAACTTAATACTACAAACTAAATTTTCACCTTGACTAATTAATTAGGTTAAGAGAAACTAACTAGTGATAGGTGTGTAGACTTATAAGATTAAGAATTTTTGTAAACTTTCTGAGATATTTATTGAGAAAGATGGAACATTGGTTAAAAAATGGCAACTTTGTCCTTAAGTAACAATGTTCCTACGGCTATACACATAGCCTGCTGCTATGGCAGTAAAATCCAAGCGTATTATTGTGGTTGGCTAAGAGCATGGAGACATTAGAGTTCATAATTTATCCAGACGGTCGGGTACAGGAAAAAGCCACTGGCATTGTTGGAGCTTCTTGTGCTGAAGTTACAGCCGCAATAGAAGCACAGCTAGGGCTAGTAATTACTCAAGAGCCAACCTCAGAATATTTCGCTGCTAATGTGCAGAAATCTAGTGTGGCGAATACGCACACCACTTACAGCGATTGGTAAGTTTTCAACATAGTTTAGTGTCATTGATTTACAACAACCATGTCACACTTTAGCCAAATTAAAACTCAAATCCGTAACCTAGAATCCTTAAAAGATGCTCTCACCAATTTGGGCATTGACTGGAAACCTGGCCCAAGAGAAGTACGTGGATATCGTGGTCAAACCCATCCTGCCGAAATTACCATTGAGCAGGAAAATGGCTATGATATCGGCTTTAGATGGAATGGCAAAGAATATGAACTAGTTGCTGACTTGCAATATTGGCAGCAAAATCTATCTGTAGATGGTTTCTTACGCCAAGTCACCCAGCGTTATGCTTACCAAACAGTGGTACAAGAAACCGCTCGTGTTGGTTTTCAGGTAGCTGAACAGCAAAAAAATGAAGATGGTTCGATTCGCTTAGTTGTACAACGCTGGAGTGCGTAATGGCTGACTTTCTGCCGTCACCGGAAGAACAACAAGAAAATCGTTCCGGTTTCGAGCCAGAACTAGGCGGTTTTTTGCGAGATGCGCCGGAACGTTCTGGTTTAGAGCCGGAATTGGGGGGGATGGTACGCCAAAAGGGTGTTTACGTTGACGAAATCACCTGTATTGGTTGTAAGCACTGCGCTCATGTGGCGCGGAATACCTTTTACATTGAACCAGACTGTGGGCGATCGCGCGCAATTCGTCAAGATGGGGACGCGGAATATGTTATTCAAGAAGCAATTGACACTTGTCCCGTTGATTGTATTCATTGGGTTGATTACACCGAACTGAGAAATCTAGAAGACGATCGCAAATATCAGGTTATTCCCACTGTTGGCTATCCGGTAGATCATGCAGTTGCTACGTCTGAAAAACGGCGTAAAAAGCAAAAGCTAAAGTCCAAAAAATCCACTCATTAAAATAAAAATTTCAATTCACATCACAAAAGGACTAGTTTTACTAGTCCTTTTGTTTTGATACCTTTATTTCAAAGTTAAAGAATCATGCTGTGACAGCAGTTTTTCTACTTTCGCTTCATCAATACGGGAAGTTAATTTTTTTCCTTCGTGTAAATCTCTAGTAGTTTTAGCTAGGGTAAAAGTTGAACCAACAGAGAAGGCTAACCCCATACCCATAAAACCTTTTACCCAGTTATCCACAGGTAAATTAACAATACCAAAAGTGGTCATAGAAACGGCAAATATAAAAGCAGCCCATGTTTGAAGAATCCAAGCTGCACTATCTTTTTGAGTTCCAACATTTTGCATATTATCTACCTCTAATTAAAGTTATTTAATTGTGATTGTAGTGATTGGTAGATTCACTGGTATTATTCTTATAACCACTTTTATAACTGGACTCAAAAAGTTATTTTATCAGCACGAAAATTACAGTTAAACTGGTGCAGAATTACACCAGTTTAAGAAGTGTCATCAAACCCTCAAGGTATAGGGAATAGGACGTGGGGAGTAGAGAGACAAAGGACAGGGGAAAAACTTACTCCATGCCCAATGCCCAACGCTTTATGAATATCGTGAATATCATTCAGACTCAGGAAAAGTCTGTACCTTGCCATCAGGACTGAGAAGCACTCGAATGCGTGTATTTCGTCCGTAGCGATTGGCAGAAACAAACGGTTCACCAATCGCAGGCATCCCCACCATCTCAAAGTTCTCTCTAGCTGCCTTACCTAATGGGTCAATACGCTCAACTGAGCCATCCACACCCACCATCAGACTATATTCTAAAGTTTGTGTAAATCCTGTAGGTGGTTGCCAGCGTCTTTTCAAAAATTCCCTGGCTTCTGCTACTTGAGGGGTGTCAAACAGTGAACTACTGCTGTTAACAGAAACTTCCGTGGGTGTGGGATTTTTCGATTCACTCCTCAATCTGCCTACTAATGAACTAGTATTAGCCGCTTCGGAGGAAGTAGTTGCAGGAGAATTAATTCTAGCTGAGGACTGTTGCGAAGTTACTGATGAATAAGGTTGAGGAATAGTGTTGTTACTATTAGCACTCGGTAGAGTAGCCAATGGCGGCGGGAGTGGTGCGGGAATAGAAGATGGTCTTGGTGGTAAATCCCGCTTGATAGGAAGCCCTAGTTCAGCCGGGTTGCTTGAACCTGAAGAATTAGGCTGAATTGCAATTTGCTGATTTGGTATGTTAGACGAATTGCTAGAAACTGATGGAATTTGTGTTTGGGGTAAATTTGATGTCTGTGTTGAGGTAAGAGAATCCGGTGCTAAAGCAGAATTAGAATTTGTTGTAGAGAAATCAGAATTAGGAGATGGTAGGGTTGTCGTGGGTAAATTGGAAGTTGGAGGTAATGGAGGAGTAGACGTTAGAGGCAGAGATGACAAACTATTAGAAGGTGAAAGTTCAGCTTGAGGTACAGGAAAATTAGGCGATGTTGGGTCTTGTAAGGCAACTTGTGACTCTGAAGAATCTGCGATTTTAGCTGTTTGTGGTTGTTTTTGCCGCATATTGCTAGCATATTGCCAAGTCAAAGGCGTTAAACCTACCGCTATGACGAACATTGCCGCCACAGAAACCCAGGTAGGAAAACGCACAACTGAACTACTCTGATTTAGCATTGGTAAAGCTAAGACATCTGCTGCATATTCATCTAAAGCAGTTGCCAAATCAAATAGTTGCAAGAGACTAAGTTGGATAACAGTACCAGAAGTTTGATTAGCTAAAGAACCAAGATATAAATTGTGAGTTAAATAACTGTTTGATTCTAAGTAGATTTTTGACCCTAGAAATGGGGATGTAAAAGAATTTGATGTTTTAGCTAATAAAGGAGCTTGTTGGAAATCTGTTAATTCTGTGTCATCAGATACCTTGGTTGAATCCTGGAGACCAGAGAAACTGAACCCAAAGCTTTCCGGTGACTGTTGCAAAAGTTCTTGTACGTAAGTAGTGACGGCATCAGATAAAGCTTCCAGTTGATCGCGATCGCCTCGAATTGGCACTCGGCGTTCTTCTGGCAAAGTTGGATCATCAAAGTGTAACTCAAAGGTTAACTGCTTCAGTACAGGTTTCCCCATCCAACGAGATAAAGGAGAACTTTGCGCTAATACTTCTAGTGTACAAGTAGGAGGTGTGTAGCGACGAATGACAGAATTTGATAGAGGCATGGCAGAACAAAGGAGATGTTTTCAAATTTTTGCGGAACGGTCTATTAGTGCTAACCAGAGACGGCGGTGTCCACCAGGTGCGCTGTAAAACAGTAAATCTATCAGCAGTTTTAGTGCCAGGTGGGTAAGTAGATCCGTTGAGATTTGCTCATCCTCTTCCATGCGCTCTTGGTAAGTATTGCAGAAAGCATCAATATAATCTCCCAGTAAAGCAACCTGATGAGGTTCTCGATTTTTTGCCGCCATTTGTTCTAGTAGCCCCACAGCACGGCGAATTAATTCCTGGTGCTGTTTTGTGAGGTAGCAGATAATCAGAACTAGCGATCGCGCTTCTTCCACATCTAGTTTTTTTCGCCCTCCTTGACCTTTGCGTATGGGATTTGACTGTCGCAGTCGCCATAAAGCTACGCGATCTGGCACTCTCGACTCCAAATTCAGATCAATTGCGGCTGAGAGCATTGCCTCAGAACCAATACCGGTTAAGGTTTCTAGTGCCAACAGCACCAAGTCTAACTGGGTTTTGATGTTTTCCCATTGGATAACATTTGGATTGGGAAGTTTAGTTAAGTCCTCCCACTGAGAATTGGGAGTGGCTGAGTCAGTGGCCGAGTGCATAACTTTTAGCATAGGTGATCAGGCTGGTAGGGGCTGTTGCTGTTACCCATTTTGAAACGAGACTATTAATGATTAAAGTTGGTTTCCTGTAAAGAAGGCAGGAGGCAGAAAGAAGTCAACAGTCAAAAGACAGAAGAGCAGATAGAAGGCAGAAGTTCTTTAATTTTTTTGATGTGGCAAGATTCCCTAGATTTATTTGCATTTATGTGTCTCCACTCTCTACTCCCTATTCCCTATTCCCTACTTACAAAGCAGGAAGAAAAAGAACTAAAAGACATTAGCCTTTGCTTTGTGACTAAATGCACATTTTTTTCTGACTCCACTTGCTTTTCTTACTTTTGGTAAACAGCAATTGTCACTGTCTTACTCTACAAGATGAATTTTTATTTTCAACAGTGTATAAGGTGTATTTTGCTGGTAATATTTACCAGTTTTAGCTGTTATTTCCGTACCAAAGTATAAATAAATATATCTGGATAATTTAATTTTTAATTATTAATTGCCAGCATCATCAGGTAATCAATCACCAGAGATGAATAATCAATAACTGACACCAGTTATATTTATTGCAGAAAAAAAATTTCCTAATTTGTTACTGGGTATTGTATTGAGAATTACTTTTCTCCCCTTGCCCTCCCCTGCTTCCCCTGCTTTCTTCTCTCCAATCTCAAGAAATATAGGCAATAGTCACCCCACTCCCACCATCAGCTTGTTCTGCTGTTTCAAAGCGGCTGACTCTGGAATGATGTTGTAAAAAGGCTTGAACACCTTGACGCAATTTGCCAGTGCCGTAACCGTGAATAATCCAGATTTGACCATGAGCTTCAGAAATGGCTTTATCTAGAATGTATTCGGCATCAGCTACCCGTTTACCGCGTAAATCGACGGTATTTTGGGAAGTCCGAATGACTGGGGCTGTTGGGGGTGGTGGTGTGACTGTGGCTGGGCTAGGTTTTGGTTTAGTGACTGGTTCGGGTTTTTGACCGTCAAGAGATTCGATATCTTCTAGCTTGACACTCATCTTCATAATCCCAAAGCGGACGCTGAACTCGCCATCTTCATCGGGGGCGGTTAAAACTTCTGCTGTTTGTCCAAACTGGGACAGCCGAATGCGATCACCTACTTTGGGCATGAAGCCAATTTTTTGTTTAGGCGGTGGTGCTGGCTGATATTTTTGGGTAATTTGATTTAAAGTATTGGTTGCTTGTTGGGCATCTTGGGCTGTGGGTGTACCCTGTTGCAAGCGGCGAATTACTTTAGCAATTTCGCCTTTAGCTTGAGTAATTGCTTGCTGGACTGCCATTTCCTGAGAAGCCTTTAAAGACTGTTCCCTTTCCTCTAACGCCGAGGCTTTGGCTGAGACCTCTTTATATAAACGTTCCGCTTGTTGTAATAATTTTTGTGCTTCTGCCGCTTTGGTTTCCTGGCTACGGCGTTGGGCTTCTAAACCAGCAATTACCTGATTTACCTCGTCTGTAGCCTCTCCCACTTGGGTTTTTGCCTGTTCTACAACTTCCGGTTTCAACCCCAAACGTAGGGCGATCGCTAAAGCATTAGAACGCCCAGGAATCCCCCAAAGTAGACGGTAGGTGGGCGATAAGGTCGCCTCATCAAACTCTACCGAAGCGTTTTCAAATCGCGCATCTTCATATTTAAGGGCTTTTAATTCCCCAAAGTGAGTTGTGGCGATCGTTAGCTGGGAATGATCAGCCAAATATTGTAAAAGGGCGATCGCTAAAGCACTCCCTTCCACTGGATCTGTACCCGCGCCAACTTCATCAAGTAATACCAGGGATTGAGCATAGTCTATTGCTTCTTCTCCTTCTCCTTCTTCTTCCCTGTCACCTGTCACCTGTCCCCTGTCACCTGTCCCTAACGCATTCAAAATTCTACTAATGCGACGAATGTGACCAGAGAAAGTAGATAAACTTTGCTGTAGGGATTGTTCATCACCAATATCAGCCAATACTTGGTCAAACCAGGGCATTTCTACTGGTTCACGGGCTGGCACAAATAAACCCACTTTGGCCATCAATGCTGCCAATCCTAGGGTCTTTAGCGTGACAGTTTTACCGCCAGTGTTAGGCCCAGTAATTGTCACTACTTTAATATTTGGGCTGATTAACAAATCAACAGGAATCACAGCATGACCTTGTTCGTGTTGCTGTTGCCATACCAATAAGGGATGGCGTAGCTGCCGTAATGTGATGATTTCCTGTTCTGCGCGGTCTATAAATCTAGGAGGATTAGCTTGCAGCCATAAACTATATCTGGCTCTAGCAGTTGCCAAATCCAATGTTGTGACAATTGCCAATAACCTTTCTAAATCAGGCTTAACGGCTGCTACTTGCTCCGTTAAAGCGCGGCGAACTGCTTCTTCCTCTACTTGCTCTCTTCTAATTGTCTGCCGCAATTGGTTGCCTATTGGCACGATCGAATTCGGCTCTATATAAAGGGTTGCGCCACTAGTTGAGGTGTCATGGACAATACCGGGAATAGCATCCTTTTGCGGTGCTTTTACCGGAATGACAAAGCGATCGCCTCGTTGAGTAATAATTTGTTCTTGGACTGCACCTGATTTCGCCTGTAAGATATTGTGCAGTTTTTGGGTAATTTGACTGCGTAATTTTCGCAGTTCGATGCGAATTTCTCCTAGTTTTTGGCTAGCGCGGTCAGTTACTTGTCCCCGTTCATCAATACATCGGTGAATCTCTTGCTCTAATTCGGGATAAGTCCTTAAATCAGCAACCAATTCATTTAGTATCAGTAAATCTTCCTGGTTATCAATAATACGCCGTAAATTTCTCGCCCCTGCTAAAGTAGTAGCGATCGCCAATAATTCATCCCCTGCCAAAATTCCTTGGAGTTCTGCCCGTTCTAGGGAGTCTCCAATATCTTGCACTCCGTCAAAAGATAATCCAGCAGTCAGGCGAGTTTCCAGTTGATAGACTTCTTTGGTTTGTGCTAACAACTGCTCACTTCCTGCTTGAGATGTAGGAATTTGCAGACGCAGGGATGCGATCGCCCCTAATTTAGTGGCGGCAAACGTGGAAAGGTGCTGGCATAAGCGATGCCATTCTAGTAATTCTAAGGTTTCAGATTGGATCAAGGCTGCAATATCAAATCTGACAAGTATCGTATCAATTCTAGCTCCCAGAAGGCTTAACCGTGACATCCTTCATACACTGATTTGGATTACCCATTGAGCCTGGGGGACTTAAACAAAAATATATTTCCTTTAGACTCTTTTTCAACCCCAATTTCCAATTCCCAGCCTCTAGTTATTTAATTTTGACTCTTGACTTTTGATTTTTGACTTGATTAGTCCCCAATCCCCAGTCAAAAAAACGCTGCAATTTAGCTCACAATTTGATACCCTAGCTAGAACAGAATTAAGAAAAGTTAACAGCGTGGAAATTCAACTTGGGCGGGGAAAGACAGCTCGCAGAGCCTATGGCATTGATGAAATTGCTCTAGCCCCCGGTAACAGAACACTCGATCCGAGTTTAGCCGATACTCGCTGGAAAATCGGTAATATTGAGCGAGAAATCCCCATCATTGCCAGTGCAATGGATGGTGTTGTCGATGTGGGGATGGCTGTAAAGTTGTCACAACTAGGCGCGTTGGGTGTTCTCAACCTAGAGGGTATCCAAACTCGCTATCTTGACCCGAATCCAATTTTGGATCGGATTGCATCGGTAGGGAAAGATGAATTTGTCTCTTTGATGCAGGAACTTTATGCCGAACCAATTAAACCAGAATTAATTGAAAAACGTATTCAGGAAATTAAACAACAAGGTGGTATCGCCGCCGTTAGTGCTACTCCAGTAGGTGCTAGCAAATATGGTGAAGTGGTAGCAAAAGCTGGAGCAGATTTATTTTTTATCCAAGCTACAGTGGTTTCTACTGCCCACCTATCCCCAGACACCATTACACCCCTTGATTTAGCAGAATTTTGTCGTTCTATGCCCATCCCCGTGATTTTGGGCAACTGCGTGACTTATGAAGTCACTTTGAACTTATTAAAAGCTGGGGCTGCTGCCGTATTAGTAGGGATTGGCCCTGGTGCAGCTTGTACCTCTCGTGGTGTATTGGGTGTGGGTGTACCCCAAGCTACTGCGATCGCTGATTGCGCCGCCGCCCGTGATGAATACTTCCAAGAAACTGGTAATTATATCCCCATCATTGCTGATGGTGGTTTAATCACCGGTGGCGACATTTGTAAATGTATTGCCTGTGGTGCAGATGGTGTGATGATCGGTTCTCCCTTTGCAAGAGCCGCAGAAGCCCCAGGAAGGGGCTATCACTGGGGTATGGCGACTCCAAGCCCAATATTGCCCCGTGGGACGCGAATTCGCGTTGGTACGACTGGCTCTTTAGAGCAAATTCTCATCGGCCCCGCAGGATTAGATGATGGCACTCATAACCTTTTGGGTGCTTTAAAAACTAGCATGGGGACTTTAGGAGCAAAAAATCTCAAAGAAATGCAGCAAGTTGAAGTCGTTATTGCTCCTTCTTTGTTAACTGAAGGTAAGGTTTACCAAAAAGCTCAACAGTTAGGTATGGGTAAATAAAGTGCATAGGGGATAGAGAATAGCTTGAAAAGGCTAAGTTTTTAATAGAGTAATGAGTGACAGTTATAAAATCACAGAAAAAATCATTATTTCTTAAACTCCTATACTCCTATACCCCTACACACCTACACCCTCAACCATTGAACTAGAGAATAGGGAATAGAAAAATATCTTCTCATTCCCAATACCTAATAAATACCTAATCCTTAATAGATAAATACTTTGAATCCTCAAGAAATTTTTTCCAGAGTTTTAAACATTCACTGGAAAAATCACATCTGTCGCCTACAATAGAGATAGCGGAGACGCATGTTTCCGTTCACTCCTCACACCACACTCCGCCCGGACTACTGTTCGGGCGGTTCCTTTTGTCTTTACGTTTGTGAATAAATTCTGGAGTTCTTTGCAAATATACATCCTTCTATTTCTGTCCGATGTTTTTGCTATGGTAGAATTTTCACGAAAGTCAGAAATATAATTGGCAAAGGTTTTTAGGCATGTCAGCAGCCGCACAAGTTACAGATTCTACTTTTAAGCAAGAGGTACTCGACAGCGATGTACCTGTTTTAGTTGATTTTTGGGCCCCTTGGTGTGGGCCTTGCAGAATGGTAGCACCTGTCGTTGAGGAAATTGCATCTCAGTACGAAGGTCAACTAAAAGTCGTGAAAGTCAACACGGATGAAAATCCCCAAGTTGCCAGTCAGTACGGTATCCGCAGCATCCCCACCCTGATGATCTTTAAAGATGGGCAAAAGGTTGACATGGTAGTTGGTGCAGTACCCAAAACTACATTAGCTAACACTTTGGAAAAGTATCTTTGAAACTCAATCAGTAATCAATGTCTGTTGAGTAGTCGATTAGTGATTAAATTTGAGTCAATATTTGTCAGTAAGTTTGTGAGGTGATCAATTTCGCGCCTCACAAACATTTTATTGATACAGCAGTCAAAATCCCACTAACAAATTGTGGGGAATAGAAACTGGGGACTGGTGACAAGAAAGCAGGGGAAGTAGGGGAAGATAGGGAAGAAAAAACCCAATGCCCAATTTCCAATGCCCAATTCCCAATTCCCAATTCCTAATGGCTTGCAGCAAGGCAAAAATTAAAGATTGATATATTACACACCAAAATTAGGTAAAATGTAATGCCATTGTGTTGGCAGTTCTCATGACTTCATCTGCGTCGTTTGACACATTCGAGTCTCTCCAAGCGGATATCGCTGGATTAATTGATCGCTTACCGACTTTAAAGCATCAGCAACTCATTCAGCAGGCTTTAGCTACCATCATTCGCCTAGCTGATAGTGATATTGATCGCCTCGATTGGAAGATACTATCTGCTTCTCTAGCAGATATGGAGCGAGGCTTTGAGCTATTTTATGATTATCGACACGTCCGCAAAGTGACTATTTTTGGGTCGGCTCGTCTCTCTTCAGCAACCCCAGAATACCAAATGGCTTTACAATTTGGGCGTGCTGTCACCAAATTGGGCTTTATGGTCATGACTGGTGGCGGCGGTGGAATTATGGAGGCTGGTCATGAAGGTGCGGGACGAGAAAATTCTTTTGGCTTAAATATTCAGTTACCTTTTGAACAGGAAGCTAACCCAATTATTGAGGGCGATCCTAAACTGATTCATTTTAAATATTTCTTTACCCGCAAATTATTTCTTCTCAAAGAAAGTGATGCTGTCGCCTTATTCCCTGGTGGCTTTGGTACTCAAGATGAAGCTTTTGAGTGTATGACGTTGAGCCAGACAGGTAAATTTGGCCCTGTACCCGTGGTTTTAATCGACCACCCCGGCGGTGATTATTGGCAATCTTGGAGTCAATACATTAATGAGCATTTGGTAAAAGAAGGTCTGGTCAGTCCTGAAGATCCCAATCTTTACACTGTCACCGATAACTTGGAAGTAGCTTGTGATGCTATTACCCGTTTTTACCAGGTTTATCACTCTAGTCGCTATGTAGGTGATCAGTTGGTAATTCGCTTAATGCAAGAATTATCAGATGCAGAAGTGGAATATCTCAATGATCAATTTAGCGACATTATTGTCAAAGGGCGAATTGAAAAAAGTCCGACGTTACCACAAGAAAACCAGGACGAAACTTTTGACCTACCACGGATAGTTTTATACTTTAATCAACGAGATTTAGGACGCTTATATCAAATGATTGCGGCAATCAACCAGATGGGAATGTCTTCTGTAAAAGAGCAATTACATCCAGAAAAAAAATAGAGATTTGGTATTGATTTTTGATTATTGCTGTACTTCAGAACCCCGGTTTTTTAAAGAAACTGGGGTTCTTGGCTCTCACTCACCAATTTATTGATATTGAAGAATTTGGTAAATGTAGATAACTTAGTGAATATATCTGCGATCGCTCTTAATAAATGCTCAACTTTGAGAAATTGTCAAAATAGATACAAAAACCATGTAATTTAATCTACCCAGAGAGGGAAAAAACACCAATTATTACGGCTTAATACTGATTTACACCAAAAATCTCGTATAGTAGCACAGTAAATCAAATTGTTGTGTTCTGTTACATCCTAAGAGGATTAAATCATGCTGGAATTGTTGGGTTCAGGTTTGGTATCCCTCTGGCTGGAAATGGCTGGAGTTCAAATCAAGCCGTCAGATGCCTTAGATGCACTAACTTGGCAAAGTAGTCCTGGCTTAGTGATTGCACCCGATCCCAATCCAGCAGGGGCTAATACCGTTAAACAATATCTCCAAGGGCTATTAACATCTAAGTTAATTGCGCAGGATCTCACTCAAAGTCAGGGAATTTGGATGCAGTCGGGGCCTGTGCTGATGGCTGATCATCAAGGTACAACACCTTTACCTGCGGCTTCTCTCACCAAGATTGCGACTTCGTTAGTGGCTTTGAAAACTTTGGGTTCTAACCACCAATTCGATACCATGATCAGTGCTACAGGGCCAGTAGTAAAAGGTGTTTTACAAGGAGATTTAGTCATTACTGGTGGTGGCGACCCGATGTTTGTTTGGGAGGAAGCGATCGCTTTGGGTAATACTCTCAACAAAATGGGGATCAAGCAAGTCAAGGGAAATTTAGTGATTACTGGCAATTTCGCCATGAATTTTCAACGACATCCCCTGTTAGCTGGACAAATGCTCAAGCAATCTCTCAATTCCAAAACTTGGACTCGTCCGGCAATTTATATCCACTCCATCATGCCCAAGGGTACACCCAAACCCCAGCTTGTGATTGCAGGTCAAGTCAAATTTACACCACAGTCCAACCCCCAACAGACTTTACTAGTGCGTCACCGTTCTCTACCTCTGAAGCAATTAATCAAGGAGATGAACGTTTACAGCAACAACGAAATGGCTCATATGCTGGCAGACTCAGTAGGCGGTCATCAAGTAGTGCAGGTAAAAGCTGCAAAAATGGCTAATGTACCAGAGGCAGAAATTCAGTTAATTAATGGTTCAGGACTGGGGCAAGAAAATCGCATTTCTCCTAGGGCTGCTTGTGCAATGTTGATGGCAATTCAACAGGAAGCTGCTGCTGATCAACTCAATTTGGCTGATTTGTTTCCCACTTCTGGATTTGACCACAGAGGTACGATGCAGCATCGGCATTTACCGGCTGCAACTGTGATGAAAACTGGGACTTTGCGAGATGTCAGTGCTTTAGCTGGGGTTGTACCAACACGCGATCGCGGTTTAGTTTGGTTTGCCATCATTAACCGTGGCCCACAAATCACAGCTTTCCGCCAACAACAAGACAAACTTTTGCAAAGTCTAGTACAGCAGTTACAAATCCCTCCTCACGTTCCTAATGCCCTCACGCCTCATACTGCTAAATCTTTACCAGAACTGGGTAATACTAACCGGAATGAGATTGTCTTTAAAAGCTAGGAAGAAGGGGCGGGGGAGATAAGGGAGGCAAGGTAGAGTTTACCCAGTTCTTAATCCCTCACATTGGGAATAATCTCTGTCACAACTCTATTCCCAGAACCGCCCCCTTTAACTACAATATTTTCGGTTTGCAGATTACCGACAGCAGTTTCACCCTTGAAATTTACGGGGGGATCAACTTGTTGATAAGCTACATTTCCTTGGGCTTCTAGTAATTTTTTGTCTAGATACCAAGTCATTTTTTGAGCATTGAGAGTCTGACGACGCTGCCCAATAGCGTTGACTTTACCTATTAAATAAACTATTTTTTGGGCGATTTTCATTTCACCTTGGTTAGCAGTTACAGTTACGTTTTCTGCTTTATGAAACACACGTACAGGTGAATTTGTGGTGACGGTTTCCCCGTTCATGTTCCAAGTCAATGACTTACTAGTGATTTGAACTAGGGGATTTAATGACTCTACTTGAGCATTGTTTGCTAGTGTAGCAATCTTAGTTTTCAAGTTGACTTCGGCCGAATTACCCTTACCGCGATCGCTAATTTGATTATTTTTGTAACGGTCAATCTGAATCAGGCGATCGCTGACTAATGTTTCTGCTTTAATCTGCCAAATTAAATGCTCGGTTCGCATTTTTATCTGGGGGTCGGCAGAAGTTGCTACTACACCACCCGAAAATTCCATGCGTTGTTCACGGGTTTTTACTCTTGCTTCCTGCGCTACAGCCTGGAGTTGTTTATGACTACCATTAATTTGGTTACGGACAATTAATAAATCTTCTTGAGGTCGCCATTCCAATTCATTTCCTCGCAAAATAATCCCATTTGCCGGGTCTGTAGCTACTATTTTTCCTTTAAGAAATAGTTGTTTACCATCCTGTTCAATATCTGCTTTTTCGGCTTTAACTTGGTAAACTACTTTGCCATCTTGATAAAGTTCCCCATAAGGGCTTTGAGCTTCACCAATTTGTTTTTCTTTGGTGTATTCTGCTTGTTTTGCTTTGACTCTCCAGACTGGTCTTCCTACTTCATCTGCTTGTTCGAGGGTGACATCAAAGAAAGTCAAATTGCTATCTTGTCTAGATGAATCAGAATTATTTGCTTGGTTGTTTATGGGGGATTTAAACCCACAAGCTACTAAACCAAGCATTAGGCAAATAGTTAAAGGTAGATAATACCAATTACTTTTAAGTAAAGAAAATGGGGAAAAAGTTGTTTTTCTTCCCCCCTCCTGATTTAAATTTGTGCTTATTTCCAAATTATCTTGTTTATACTGCATTAATCCTGAATTTCTAGGTGTCCATCGCTGGTATCATCTAAAAATCCCATGCCAGATAAAGGTCGATAGGGATAGCTTTGGCGTGGGGTTTTTTGAATGTCTTCTTTGATAGCCTCTAAGTCAATATAGCGATCGCTAACATTAATTAAGCTATCACTAGTCATAGAACGCAAACTTACCACCTCTACCCGGACACCACGATAGCTGACGGAATTGACTGCATAAGCTAGATCCCCATCACCACTAACTAACACTGCGGTGTCATAAGAATCCACTAAAGCCATCATATCTACAGCGATTTCTACGTCTAGGTTAGCTTTTTTAGAACCATCTGGTAGCTGTACTAAATCTTTAGCAATGACTCGATAACCATTCCGCCGCATCCACAACAAAAACCCCTGTTGTTTCTCATTGGTGCGATCTACACCAGTGTAGAAAAAAGCGCGTAACAACCGAGAACCACCTGTTAAGCGACACAGTAGTTTCGTGTAATCAATTTCAATGCCTAATTGCAAAGCTGCGTAAAATAGGTTTGAGCCGTCAATAAATATAGCAACACGTCCTCGATTTTCTAAAACCTGCTCAGGCGTAAATATCGAGTCATTTTCCAAGTTATTCAACATTATTGTCATACCTCATTTTTATTTTTGATATTTTTGATAGAATTTTTCAAGTTGAGAATACTATCGGCTTATGATAACGTTCCGGGGCTAATAATTAAGTTTCGCCCCGTTATTTTTTCTGAAAAAAATAAAAAATGGAACTAGAACAGGATTAATCAAAGAGTAAAAGGACTAATCGTTTTTTGGTAGTTCTATGCGTTTAAAAATGGGTTGGGGTTTCCCCAAGTTTTGTTGATTAGATAGTAATCCCCATTTTGAATGGGTATCAAAACTTGCTGTTTGCTCATTAAAATCAATTCCAAAGCCCAGCTGCTGATAGATATCGCTACTGATATTCGGAATCACTGGGGAAAGCAGATAAGCTGCTAGTCTAACAGATTCTAAAACTGTGTAAAGTACAGTCTCTACTTCCTGTTGTTGCCCTTGTTTATATAGTGTCCAAGGTGCTTGATCATCGATATACTTGTTGCTGGCTTGCACCAGTGAAAGCACATTTTCGCAAGCTTGGTTGAACGCTAGTGATTCGTAGGCTTGTTTAACTTTTTCCCCTAAATGTAAACCGATGGCTTTCAAAGGATTTTCCGCAGGAACAGCTTCATTGTTAACTGACAGTGCATTTTCAGGACAGTATTTCTTCACCATGTTTAGGGTGCGATTGAGCAAATTACCTAAATCATTTGCCAAATCTGCATTCAAAACATTAATGAATCTAATTTCATTAAAGTCGCCATCTTTGCCAAATTCGATTTCCTTAAGGAAGTAATAACGAACGGCATCACTACCATAGCGTTGAACTAGTGCTATAGGATCAAGGGTATTACCCAGACTTTTACCCATTTTTTGTCCATCTTTGGTTAAAAACCCATGCCCAAATACCTTTTCTGGTAGAGGTAAATTGGCTGACATCAACATCGCCGGCCAATAAACAGCATGGAAGCGCAGGATATCTTTACCAATCAAGTGCAGGTTAATTGGCCACCATTTGGCTAGGGCGTTTTCTAAGGTGGGGGTGGTATCAGCATCTAACAAGGCTGTGACATAACCCAGCAGGGCATCAAACCACACATATAAGGTATGGTTGGGATCAGCCGGTACAGGGAAACCCCAATCTACATTTACCCGTGAAATGGAAAAGTCTTGTAACCCTTGGCTGACAAAGTTTAAAACTTCATTGCGACGACTTTGTGGTTGAATAAAGTCTGGGTGAGACTGGTAAAATTCCTCTAATTGAGTTTGATACTTAGATAAACGGAAGAAATAATTCTGTTCGTCTCGCCACTCAACTTCTTTGTTGGTATGAATAGGGCAGAAATTGCCTTCTAATAAGTCCCTCTCTTCTTTAAACTCTTCACAGGATACGCAATACCAGCCTTTTTGTTGACCTTGGTAAATGTCCCCACCTTCCCAGACTCGTTGGAAGAATTCTTTAACAATGGCTTCGTGGCGCGGTGAGGTAGTGCGAATAAAGCGATCGCACTTAATGTTGAGCAACTCCCACAAGGACGCAAAACTAGCCGATATTTGATCGCAAAACTCTTGTGGTGCTTTGCCTAAACTCTCTGCCGATCGCTGAATTTTTTGTCCGTGTTCATCTGTACCTGTAATTAATAATACTTGCTTTCCTCGCAACCTATAAAACCGCGCCAGTGTATCTGCCGCCATTGTTGTATAAGCACTACCTAGGTGTGGTACATCGTTTACATAATATAACGGGGTTGTTAGTGCAAATGTCTTTTCTGTTTTATCCACTATATTCATGCAAAATAAAAATCAAATTATTAAAACGTTTATTTTTTAATTTTCAGAGCAAAACCAAGCAATTATATAACATTCTTGTTCTTTTTTTCAACAATAACTTTATATTAGCAAATTTACGACATTAAGCATGATTTTGTTATTTATATAAATCTCGCTAATTTTCATAAAAAAGACGGAAATTAACTATTAAAAATTCAGTTAAATGTTCTTTATCACATCTATAGTTATAGGTAATGTAAACCCCCAAATAATTGATATTTGCTAGCTTCTGCTCATAAAACATTTCTACCTTAAGACAGTCATGGGATTAGTAAAGAAATGTAAAAATTAAGTCAAGATAAACTGCGATATTTTTCGCAAAGTATATAGATTAGCTATGAGTCTCAATAGACCTCTAGACATTTCTCAATCATTCTTAGCTACACTCTCAACAAATATGTTTCGTTATTACGAGGATCGCATTCCCCAAGATGCTAGTTTGTTAGTAGTGAGCAATCATCGCAGTTTTATGGATGCCCTGATATTAATGGCAGCTTTAGAAAATCCGATTCGCTTTGCTTGCCATCACTACATGGGACAAGTACCGATTTTGCGAGAGATTGTCACAGGACAATTAGGTTGTTTTCCTCTAGAAGAAAACCAGCAGCGTCAGCAAAGCTTTTTTGTGCAGTCCCAGCAGTTATTACGAAGAAAACAGATGGTGGGAGTGTTTCCTGAAGGTGCTAATCCCATGGTGAAATACACCGAACCAAATCAAGTGGGTGAATTTCGTCGTGGGTTTGCTCATCTGGCGTTACGTTCTGATGTGTCAGATTTAGGTGTGTTACCAGTGGCGATCGCCTCTTTAGAAGAGGTGAATACAGCCGCTTTTCCCTTGCGGTTGTTAAGTTTATTTGACCCTTCCGAACCTTTATTTAATCAGTCTGGTTGGCATCCTCTGGTAATTTATCGTCGCGTGGCTGTGTTAATTGGTCGTCCCTATTGGATTACATCTCAACATCAACAGCAATATCACGGCAAACAGGCAAAAAATGTCGTAGCTGAACTAACCACGTACTGTCACCGTGAAATTGCTCACTTACTTATGCAAGGTTGCTATTAAAATTGTAAATGTTTTTTACTAAATGATGGCTCTCATTAAGCAGTATATATAAATTAAACATCATTGCTGAGATATGAAAACCCTGATGAATGCCAGGAGTCTGGAGTCTAAAATCTGGTGTTCATCATAGATGGAAGAGGATTGCTATATAAAGTTCTTATAGTAATCATCAGTAATTCTGACAAAAGTTGCATAACATACATTTAACTGTTCTTATATTTATACTAATTCAAAGCATTTTGGTATTACATTGCTAGATCCGTAAAAGCACACGACTGCTTTATTGATAATTTATATTATTGATTTAAACTACTATTAACCAGCAGATTCATGTATTTTTAAATTTAGGTTAAGTAATTATTAACGTATTTAAATAAATTTAAAGTATTTGTTACATTTGAAGCTATGATCTGAGGATAAATTTAACTTTGACGACTGCGCTTCAACCCTTTTATTGTCCTAGTTATGTAGAATTTTGGATTTTTCTGGGGTAAAGCTGAATAAAAACGATCACGTGACTAAAATTTTGCCACAATGCCAGAAGTTGAACTAAAGCCGTGTTTTCTCACACCTAGACAAGTTAAGCCAGAATACCCGCTATTTGTGTATTTGCCGGGAATGGATGGAACTGGTCAACTATTGCGATCGCAAACGGCAGGATTAGAAGTGGGCTTTGATGTCCGGTGTTTGGCAATACCCCGTCAAGACTTGACGACCTGGGAAGCACTCACCAGTAACGTATTAGACTTAATCCATGCGGAATTAGAGAAAAGTTCTCAGAGGTCAGTTTATTTATGTGGTGAGTCCTTTGGCGGTTGCTTGGCGATGAAAGTAGCCATCCAAGCCCCACAATTATTTAAACGCATAATTTTAATTAACCCAGCATCCGCCTTTGGACTGAGGCCGTGGTTAGATTGGTCATCTCAACTAATGCACTTAGTCCCAGGATGCTTTTACGATATCGGCGCACTGGGTTTGTTACCATTTTTAGCATCTTTACCCCGAATCTCGCGAAATGTCAGACATGAACTGCTAAAAACCATGCGTTCTGTACCACCAGAGACAGTGAATTGGCGAGTATCCATGTTGAGAGAATTTAGTATTGATGAAAATAAGTTGCGTTCTCTTCAACAAGCCGTTTTATTAATTGCCGGTGCTAGCGATCGCCTTTTACCTTCTGTTAGCGAAATCCAACGCCTAGCCAACATCATTCCTGATAGCAGAACTTTAGTCCTACCGGAAAGTGGACACGCCTGCTTATTAGAAGAAGGTGTAAATCTCTATGAAATTCTTCAGTCTCATAACTTTTTAGAGATCAAAAACCTGTCCGATAATACACAATTTCCTATGGAAATAGCAAAGGCGTACAAAATTTATCATCCAACCAATTAGCAAACTCACTTTAAAAATTTTCTGCCGTTTAAAAAATTACGAATTAAGTCTTAAAAACCTTATATTTTTCTGGGTACTGCCAAAAAAATCATGTTAGGCAAATCTAGAAAACCTTATAGGATAACAAGGGTTTCCAATTCACATCGGGCTGGAAACTGAATATAACATTTAGATAAAATTTTCAGATTTTCCGAAAACAGCATATTCAAAGAGGAAGATACATAGGGGAATCAGATGTATTCCTTCCGTAAAGATTAAGGAACTAATATGAAACTACAAAAAACCACAACAACAAGCAAACTAGAGCAAGCATCTATGCTGTTAAATAAAATCGATGACAGCAGCCTTCAAGAAGTTACTGGTGGTTTTGGATATACTAATCCAGATCCTAACAGACCAGAAAGTGAAAAACAGGGTACTCGCGCAGTCTAAATAGTTTTACCAATCATCTTTTGTTTGGTCAACGGTAAGTGAAACTCTAACACACGAGCAATAAAGTCTTATATCAAGATTTTTTGCTCGAACAACTACTTAACCCCGGGACGTAGAAAAGGATAAAATACCTTTCTTACGCCCTGTGGGGTTATATTTGCATCTTAAAAACTTTATGCTGATTGGAAGATGTCAAACAAGGTAATAGTTAATTACAACCGAAAAAGAGAAGTTGTAATCAGGCTAATACTTAACAATGTCAGACGAGATTCAATCTAGAAAAAACAATATCAATCAAACAGTTGATTCACCCACAAATCCAAAATCAGCAACAGATAAAAATCAAACATCCCTGATAGAGAATTTTGGCAGCACAGGCAAAATATTTCTAAATAAAGCAGTTGGAGTAGGAACAGCAACCGCAAAAAACACCCATAATTTATTTGCACAAGCAACTCAAATCACAGGCAAAGTCATCAATCATATTGAGCAAAATTGGCTGATTAGAAGAATATCAGGCTTTTTAAATCTCAATTGGCTGATTGGTGCTAGTGACAGTGTTGATTTAGAGAAAGCAGCAACTGCGGTCAAAAAAATCCAGCAGAGAAACCCCAAAGAATCCCCCAGGCAAATAGCCCACCGCATCATGATGGAAAAAGCCACGAAAGCCGGGGGAATTGGTTTAGCAAGTAGTATTTTGCCAGGAGTCGCCACCGCGCTGTTAGCAGTTGACTTGGCAGCGACAATGAAGTTGCAGACAGAAATGTTATATCAAATTGCTGCTGCCTATGGCTTAGATTTAAAAGACTCTAGCCGCAAAGGTGAACTGTTAACAATTTTTGGTTTAGGTTTAGGTGGAAATCGCCTCCTGAAAGCAGCCGGACTAGTTTTATTGCGAAACGTCCCTTTTGCTGGAGCAGCGATCGCAGCTAGTGCCAATGCCACCATGAGTTATTCTTTAGGATATGCCGCTTGTCGTTTTTACGAAGCCAAACTAGATGAATCAGTGTCATTAGAATCGCCGCAAACACTGGCAAACTTAAAAGCAGAAAGCGAAAAATACCTAGAAACTGCGATCGCTCAACAAGCAGTCATGGATAAAATATTAGTCCGCATGATTTTAGCCAGTCACCCCGAAAAAACTTGGCAAGAAATCTTACCCCAACTACAAGCCGCTAACCTCAGTCAGACTTCCATATCGGCCATTGAGAAAAACATCAAATCACCCCAACCCTTAGATCAGCTACTCAACCAACTAGATCGGGATTTTGCCATACCCTTACTAGTGCAGTGCCAAAGAATTGCCCAACTAGACAATCAGACTACACCAGTAGAGCAAGAAATTATGACTGCGATCGCTAAAAAATTTGATATTGATTAGTTATTCGATTTGCTCAGGATCAACACCGAGCGATAGTAAACGCTGTTTTAACTGCTCTACCTGCTGCTGTGCTTCTCGTAGTGCTTGCGCCTGTTCTGTCGGATTCAGCAGTTTTTCTCCCGTATCTTCCCGATAAAAACCGATCAATTCTCCTTCCACTTGCAACCGCAACCCCAAAGGTTCACTGCGATTGTCTGTAATCAATTCATATATATCTTGCCGTAACCGATAGCCTTGTAACTGTCCCCTCACCCATTCACCTTTGGGGTCAAATAGCCAGTATTCCTTGACTCCCAGTTGCTCGTACAAAGTCTTCTTAAATTCCAGATCCTGATTTTTCGTCCCGGCTGAAGTCATCTCAAAAATGACAGATGGAACTTCCCCTTCTTCCCAGACTTTGTAATTATCTCGACCACCAGGCGCGACATTAAAAATCACCATCACATCCGGTGCAACTTGCAACTTAGGAAAACCCTGAGCATAGTAGAGAAACTGATTAGCCAGGACTGTTGCTTGTTGTCCTTGTAAATACTGGCGCAAAACTTCTAGAGTTGCCAGCAAAACGCACAGGTGGGCATAACTTTCTGCCACAGGTTCACCGTCAGCACTGGGATAGAACACTTCTGCCCTTTGTTTAGGGGATAGAGCTTGAGTCACGTCGCTTTGCTCCGAATTCAAAATTCAAAATTCAAAATTCAAAATTTGCAGAAGGTCTGAGTATATTCTCAATTATATGCCCCACAGTCATCAGTTCCTTTTCCTTCACCAATCTCCAAGCCCTCACTCGAAAATTTTTGAGCAATACTTATACAAGAAGTAAGTTTACGTAAAATTCAAAAATGGCCATTCAACTAACTGACAAGCCCTTGCTAGAGTGGGCAGGAGATACCCTCGCGATCGCATTATTTGAAGAAGCAGTAGAGTTAACCGGGGAACTGGCAACATTAGATGAGAAGTTGTCCGGCATTTTAAAAGAAATAATTGCCGAAGAAGAATTTACAGGCAAAGCCAACAGCACCATTTTTAGCCGTGTTAGTGGTGCTAGCCCAGTTAAAAAAATTATTTTAGTGGGTTTAGGCAAAGCCGATAACCTCAAACTAGAAACTCTCAGACGTGCGGCTGCGGTGGTAGGAAAAGTTGCCAAAAAACAGAAAAGCAAAGTTTTGGGCTTTAGTTTCCCCTTGTGGAATAATGATCCAGCCGCCTCCTTACAAGCACTAGCCGAAGGTGTGCAACTAGGACTTTACCAAGATAATCGCTTTAAATCAGATCCAGAAGATAAAGGTTCACGAGTCGAAACCATCGAATTTCTAGGATTTGCTGGACAAGAAGCCGCAATTACCAAAGCCAACCAAATCGTTTCCGGGGTCATCTTGGCAAGGGAATTAGTAGCCGCCCCAGCCAACACAGTTACACCCATTACGATGGCAGAAATTGCCCAACAAATTGCCCAAGAACACGGGTTACAAATCGAAATTTTGGAACAAGCAGACTGTGAAAAACTAGGCATGGGTGCTTTTTTGGGAGTGGCGCAAGCTTCTGATTTACCGCCAAAATTTATTCACCTCACCTACAAACCAGAAGGTACGCCCAAGCGCAAACTAGGAATTGTGGGTAAAGGCTTAACCTTCGATTCCGGCGGACTCAACATTAAAGGTGCTGGTAGCGGGATCGAAACCATGAAAATCGATATGGGTGGTGCAGCAGCTACTTTAGGCGCAGCCAAAGCGATCGCTCAACTCAAACCAGACGCAGAAGTTCACTTTATCTCGGCTGTGACTGAAAACATGATTAGCGGTCACGCCATGCACCCAGGAGACATCCTTACAGCATCTAACGGCAAAACAATCGAAGTGAATAACACTGACGCTGAAGGACGTTTAACCCTGGCAGATGCTTTAGTTTTTACCGACAAATTAGGATTAGATGCGATCGTAGATTTAGCTACCCTCACAGGGGCTTGTGTCATTGCCTTAGGTGACGATATCGCCGGGCTATACACTCCAGATAATGGTTTAGCTAAACAGCTAGAGCAAGCTTCGGAAAGCTCAGGCGAAAAAATTTGGCGGATGCCAATGGAAGAAAAATATTTTGACGGGCTTAAATCTGGTATTGCGGATATGAAAAACACCGGGCCTCGTCCTGGTGGTTCAATCACCGCGTCCTTGTTCCTCAAACAATTTGTCAAAGATACCGCCTGGGCGCATCTAGATATTGCCGGGCCAGTGTGGGCAGATAAAGATAATGGCTATAACAACACTGGTGCAACTGGTTTCGGTGTAAGAATGCTGGTTAATTGGGTACTGGAGAACTAGGGAGTAGGGAGTAGGGAAGCAGGGGAAGCAGGGGAGATAAGAAATCATCTTTTGAATTTTTTCTGCCCCATTCCCCATGCCCCATTCCCCAATAATTCATGCTATCGTGGGCTTACTGTGATAAGCTGTTGCAAAAATTACAGCAGTAATTCGGCAGCGAGAAAGTTAAGTTTTTTCAGCAAAGCCATCTGGTAAAATTTGTAAGGTTTCTAGAAGCTCTGAGCAATGGGATCGACTGGCGTGCGGATAGCAATTGATGCAATGGGAGGGGATCATGCTCCCGGTGAAATCGTTACTGGCGCGGTGCGAGCCAGTGAAGAATTAGGCGTGAAAGTTTTATTAGTGGGTGATCCCCAAAAAATTAAAGCTGCCTTGCCTCCAAAAACCAATTTGGAAGGAGTGGAAATCATTCCGGCTGAGGATGCGATCGCAATGGATGAAGAGCCTTTAAATGCGGTCAGACGCAAACGCAAGGCTTCTATTAATGTGGCGATGGATTTGGTAAAGCAGCAAAAGGCAGACGCGGTATTCTCTGCTGGTCACTCTGGGGCAGCTATGGCCTCAGCCTTACTCCGTCTGGGAAGATTGCCAGGGGTTGACCGTCCAGCAATTGGTACAGTGTTTCCTACAATCAAAGCAGGTAAACCAGTCTTAATACTTGATGTCGGTGCAAACGTAGATTGCCGTCCCAAGTTTTTAGAACAGTTTGCCGTCATCGGTTCGATTTATAGCCAGTATGTTCTAGGTACGGATGAACCCAAAGTAGGTTTGTTGAATATTGGCGAAGAAGAGACTAAAGGCAATGAATTAGCCCTACGGACTCATGAACTGTTGCGGGAAAATCCTTACATTAGCTTTATTGGTAATGCTGAAGGACGAGATGTACTTTCTGGCGAATTTGATGTGATTGTCTGTGATGGCTTTGTCGGCAATATCTTACTCAAATTTGCTGAAGCGATCGGTGGGGTAATTTTGCAAATCTTACGGGAAGAATTACCCCAAGGATTACACGGTCAAATTGGGACAGCTATTTTAAGACCCAACCTCAAGCGCATTAAGCAGCGTATGGATCACGCCGAACATGGTGGTGCTTTGCTGTTAGGGGTATCAGGAGTTTGTTTAATCGGTCATGGTAGTTCTCAAGCCCCTTCAGTATTTAATGCTATTCGCATGGCTAAAGAAGCTGTAGACAATAAAGTAATGCAACAACTGCAATCCCAATATGAGATGCTACAGAGTGAGAGTAGTTAGCAATCAGCCACAAGACTAGCAATTACAGCTAGCAAGAAGTCATTGGTTAGCAGCATCAGACTAATGACTAATGACTGATGACTGATGACTAAAAGCTGATAGCTTGGGAGAATAGGAGTGCAAAACTTAGGTATAGCAATAATAGGAAGTGGTTCGGCAGTACCAGCAACTTCCCTTCACAATCAAGAACTCACCCAACTGGTGGAAACATCAGATGAGTGGATTACTACCAGAACAGGAATTCGGCAGCGACGGTTAGCAAATTCCACAGATTCCTTAAGTAGTCTGGCCACTGCTGCAAGCATTCAAGCGATCGCCTCAGCCGGAATTACACCAGGCGATTTAGATTTAATCTTGCTGGCAACTTCCACCCCAGATGACTTATTTGGTAGCGCGTGTAAAGTTCAAGCTGAGTTAGGTGCAACCCAAGCAGTAGCTTTTGACCTCACAGCAGCTTGCTCTGGCTTTGTATTCGGGCTAGTTACAGCCGCCCAATACATTAGAACAGGCGCATATCGAAATGTACTTTTAATTGGGGCAGATGTCCTCTCTCGTTGGGTAGATTGGCAAGACAGGCGCACTTGCGTATTGTTTGGTGATGGGGCTGGTGCAGTTGTATTGCAAGCCAATGATAGCGATCGCTTATTAGGATTTGCCCTCAAAAGTGATGGTACTCAAAACCACTACCTCAACTTAGCTTATCAAGGTACTCCCCAAGAAATCATTCCCGGCGTAAATGTTACTCAAGGCACTTATCAACCCATCACAATGAACGGCAAAGAAGTTTACCGCTTCGCCGCCCAAAAAGTGCCGGAAATCATTGATAAGGCATTATTTGCAGCTAATCTCACTGTTGACCAAATAGACTGGTTGTTACTGCATCAAGCCAATCAACGTATCCTTGATACCGTTGCCCAACGCCTCAATATTCCTGACCACAAAGTAATCAGCAATTTGGCTAATTACGGTAATACCTCCGCCGCCTCCATTCCCATAGCTTTAGATGAAGCAGTGCGGGAAGGCAAAATAAAAACCAATGACATCATAGCTGCATCCGGCTTTGGAGCAGGTTTAACCTGGGGTGCAGCGATTTTTCAATGGGGAAGATAAACAATTAAAAATTAGAAATTAAAAATTTAAAAATTGAATTCTTTATTTTTAATTTGCGTACCCCTCCAGAGTGAATCCTACGGATACGCTACGCGTAGCGTGTCGCAGACAAAAGTTCTGTAGGCGGGTTTCCCAATCTAGGAACGCCACTTGCTACAAGCCGGGAAACCCGGCCAACGCAGTGGCTCAAATTTTCAAGACGAATTTTGAATTTGAGTGAAGCGATTGATCAATGACTAAAACTGCATGGGTGTTTCCCGGACAAGGTTCTCAAACACTGGGAATGGGAACAGACTTATTAGATATACCAGAGGCCAAAGCCAAGTTTGACCAAGCTGAGGCCATCTTAGGCTGGTCTGTAACAGAAATCTGCCAAAACGAAGAAGAAAAGTTATCAAAGACACTCTACACTCAGCCCTGTCTTTATGTAGTAGAAAGTATCCTAGCTGACCTCATCCGGGAAAAAGGACACCAGCCAGATTTAGTTGCTGGTCACAGTTTGGGAGAATACATTGCCCTTTACGTTGCGGGTGTGTTTGAGTGGTCAGCAGGATTAGAGTTAGTCAAGCGACGCGCCGAACTCATGGATAGTGCCGCAGGCGGAATGATGGCGGCTTTGATGAACTTTGACCGTGAAAAACTAGAAAAAGTCCTGGCTGAAAATCCTGATGTAGTTTTAGCAAATGATAACAGTCCAGCACAGGTAGTCATCTCCGGCACTCCAGAGGCAGTACAAACAGTCATGTCTCAAGTTAAAGCTAAACGTGCCATTCCTCTGAAAGTTTCGGGAGCGTTCCACTCGCATCTGATGGCAAATGTGGCAGATGATTTTCAAAAAATTCTCGATACTGTAGAATTTCAATCAGCTAAAGTACCAGTATCATCGAACGTCCAGCCAGAACCCGCCGTTGATGCTGAAATTTTAAAGCAACGCCTCAGCCAACAAATGACAGGTTCAGTTCGCTGGCGAGAAATTGCTTTACAACTACCAGCTAATAGTATTGAAAAAGTAGTAGAAATCGGCCCTGGTAATGTGCTAACTGGTTTGATTAAACGCAGCACAACTGATTTAATCTTAGAAAACGTCCGTAACGCTGCTGAATTACCAAATTAGGGAATGGGGACTGGTGACTGGGGAAAAGAGCAAAGGGGAAAATAATTAATCTAATCCCTTTGCACCTTTACCTTTACCGTTTTCCCTCATAATCATCCCCAATCATCCCCAATCATCCCCAATCCCCAATCCCCTATGTCTCGAACTCGCGAACCGTTTATTAGTCTAGCTCTTTACCATGCTTTCAAGTGGTCGGTAGTCAGTCCGATGCTTCATGCTTACTTTCGGGGACGGATTTATGGTGTGGAAAATGTTCCTCAATCAGGCCCTGTGCTAGTTGTCAGTAATCATGCCAGTTACTTTGACCCGCCGATTGTCTCGAATTGTGTTGCGCGTCCAGTAGCATACATGGCTAAAGAAGAATTATTTGATGTCCCAGTTCTGGCACAAGCTATTAAATTGTATGGTGCTTACCCAGTAAGTCGGGGAAGTGCCGATCGCAATGCTATCCGCGCAGCTCTAGAGTATCTTAATAATGGCTGGGCTGTTGGCGTATTCTTAGAAGGAACGCGTACCCCCGATGGCCGTATTAGTGACCCAAAACGCGGTGCAGCACTGTTAGCTGCTAAGGCACAGGCCCCTATATTACCTGTATGTTTGTGGGGTTCGGAGAAAATTTTACAACCAGGCTCATCCTTACCGCGTGCAGTTCCCCTCACGGTAAGAATTGGTAATTTAATTGATACCCCCAGTTCTACCAATAAAGAAGAATTGGAACGTGTAACACAAAAATGTGCCGCCGTCATTAACCAAATGCACGATTTAGGGCGTTGAGTAAAATATTTAGAACATATGCTCTCAGAAAGTAGCGATCGCTGCTTTAACTTTTGTAGATTAAAACTCAATATTCAAAAATTAGGCATGACTAACTATTATGCGTGGATTTGAAGCCAAAACTTTTTGGCATCGTCTGAATAATTCCTTAATAGTACGCTTTTTACTATTAGTCGCTGCTGGTTGGGCTTTAGTCCAGCTTTTAGCATACTTTCAAACAGTAATTGTGATTTTTACGTTTGCCACTATTTTGGCTTTTTTACTCAGCTATCCTGTCAAGTGGTTGCAGCATTTTTTGCCACACGGTATAGCAGTTGTTATAGTTTTTTTAATCAGCATTATATTTCTGAGTGGACTATTAATTACTATTGGTGTGGCAGTTGTATCTCAGGGGCAACAATTAATAGACAGTATCTCTAATTTTTTAACTTCTTTATTACCTTTCTTAGAAAGAATTGAAGAAACTCTGCGTAATCGTAATTTGCAAATAGACTTAAGTATAATTCAAGAGCAATTACGAAATCAAGCAATATCAACTTTAGTCACAAGCCTAACTATATTACAACAATTGCTGTCTAATTTTGTCACTTTTATCATAATTGCTGTTGTAGCTTTCTTTATGTTGCTAGATGGTGAAAAACTGTGGAAATTCATTCTCAGATTTTTACCTAATCAGCATCGTGGAAGATTTACAAATATTCTTCGCCGGAGTTTTTTAGGGTTTTTTCGAGGACAGTTACTATTAACTTTATTTCTAAGCACTGCAAGTTTTATTGTTTTTATATTATTTAATGTACCTTTTGCTTTAATTCTGTCTTTGATAGTAGGCATACTGGACATTATTCCAGGGATAGGAGCAACTTTAGGAGTTAGTGTAATTACTTTAATTGTGTTGTCTCAAGATGTTTGGCTGGCATTAAAAGTCTTCATAGCTTGTATAGTTCTTCAACAAATACAAGATAATCTAATTGCCCCTCGCGTCATGCAAGGAGCATTGAATCTTAATCCAGTAGTAGTATTTTTCGCTCTGTTAGTAGGTGCAAGAGTTGCAGGATTATTGGGAATTTTTCTATCAATCCCAATTACTGGAATAATTGTATCTTTGTTTGAAATTAATGCGATGAAGTCAGAAGTTTAGCCATTATTCATTTTCCGTGGCCTTGCCAATTCCCAATTACTGTAAAATCAACATATACACGCGAAAAACAGCAAATCATGTCAGATGTAAGAAAGGAATTATCAGAAATATTAGACGAAGCCGAGTGGGAATGGCTGATTCCCCATGTCCAAAGAGAAGCGGTCATTTTGGTGTCGCTAGACTTAGATTTGCTCAATGTAGGCGAAGCGATCGCAACTGATAATACCTCATCTGTCGAACAATGGATTGAGCGTCAATTAATTACTAAGCCTTCAGTCACTCAAGTGGGAGAATGGAATTGCGATCGCGAAAAGCGATTTAAAACCCTGATCATCCAGCCCTATGTTCTGGTGCAAGAAATAGCAGCCTGATACCAATTTAGGAGTAATGAGTGCTGTTAGCGGTAGCGCGGCGTTTAGCCGGTGCTGAGTTATGAGTGCTGAGTTATGAGTTCGGATAATTCTAAACTTAGTCCCTAGAAACATTTTCATACCGCATTTCTCACCGCCGATGTTTAACTTCTTCCGCACCTGTGTAACCAGTAGCTACCCAAACTAACGATCTAACTCCATCACGAATAGATTTTTCAATAGGTTCAGGTGGTATTTGGGACGGTACTGGTATCGCTTTAAATTTAATTCCCCTACTACCCAAAATTATCTCAGCAATTACGCAGGCGCGGCGCATATGAAAATCTGAGGTGATTAAATAAACATTCTTAATCTTGCGTGCTTGTAAGTCGTCTACTAATGTAGTAAAATTTGTAACAGTATCTACTGCCTCATAGTCTAAATGTAAACGTTGAGGATTAATACCAGCCTTATTAAACACCCGTTTGGTAAAGACAGGTGGACTACCGCCAGAAATCAGTATTGGTAAATTTGGATACTGACTGGCAAATTTGGCAGTAAATTTTTCTCTTTCTAGGTTCTTGGTTGAGCCACCTAAAACGATAACTGCTTCGGGTTTTTCAATATTGTTTTGTACTTCCTGATATCCCAACCAGATTAGTAGTGGTAGAACAACCACTGCAAATTGAAATGACTTACCTCTAAACAATAGATTATTCTTCAAGGCTCTAAAACTTCGTCTGATGATTGTGTCTATGAGATCAGAAAAATAAGAATATTGGCAAACTCACCCAAACATCCCTTTGCGATCTACGCTAATATGCAGTTAAGCACATATCAGCTATAGATATGCAAAACTCAGCTATCATCCCAGAGATAGGAATTGCGATCGCTAGCTTGATGCAATAAGTTGTTGATGACGGGACTGGCCAGGCTCGAACCGGCGACCTAGCGCTTAGGAGGCGCTCGCTCTATCCAACTGAGCTACAGCCCCAACTACGGAGCATATACAATGATAGCAGTAGTTTTAGGTGGACTGCCAAAAATTGTTCCAAGAACCGCCGCCAATTTCTAACCCACAAAGATAGCTATCTGCTTTGAGAATGACTAGAGGGGATATACCCCTTATTTGTCGTAACTCTAAAGTCAGCTTTCCTTGCATAGTGTCCTGACAACAAAATTGTAAACCTTTTGCTGTCGGCGCACGCAGGGGTGTACCGGGTAGATGAGTAGTTCCGGTTAATTCAATCTCATAATCTAGGTTTTTTGCTTTCATTTGCCATCTACCCCAGGGTTGAATATCCCACTCTACTTTGGCATTCCAGGGGACGAATTCATAAAACTGGCCTTGATAATGCAACCCAATCATTGCTACAGACTCCATCCACCACAACACACCCCGTCTACCACCGCCAGCCGTTAACGCCAAATCAGGTTCGCCATCAAAGCTATTACAATTCAACCAAAACCATTTCTGGGGAAAAGCACCACCCCAATTTTTTTCCCCATAGGCTGGCGCATTCTGAAATTGATAAATTTTGCCATTCCAATCAATCCAACCACTAGCCAAGCCATGAGCCATTAAAATCTGCCATCCTGGTTCAAAAATCTGTAAAAACGACAGCCAGCCAGCAGTAGATTGCTGAATACTATTTTGATTACCCCAGCCATATACAGGCTGAATTTCATACTCCCAACGGCAATAAAAACCAGTAGCAGGATCTTGCATAAATCCCTGATTCAAATTTGCAGTAGCTTGATAACCTTCTTGGACATATTGTGCAAACTCTGATGGTAACAGGTAGAGGGGTTGGCTATTGAGGTTAGTTTTACCCCAATGACCCAAAGCCAAAGCATCTCGACTAGCCCAAAATTTAGTCACATCAGGAAAAATCCGACAGAGATATTCATCATTCACACCCAGGACTTGCGCCGCACCGCCACTGTAGGGTTGACCGCCAATGGGGTCTTCAATGGAATACATAAAAGCAAAAGTCTGACCACAATCTGGCAAAGTGACGCGGTAATACCAGCCTTCAAAAAAACGGCGACCACTCCCGTCCCAATGGTATCCACTGTGAGGTGTTTGAGTAGATTGAAGAGGATTGACTGGAATAGTTAACATAGATTTATCTACTTCTATTTCTCTGTATGCGCGATTGTCTTGATATTAATCATGCTTATGAAATTCTAGGGTTAAAACCTGGTGTATCGCAGGTAGAGATAAAACGAGCTTATCGTCAAATAGTGAAAATTTGGCATCCCGATCGCTTTATTCATCCACAGCAAAAACAGCAAGCAGAGGCCAAAATTAAACAAATCAACGCTGCTTACAATCTGCTCAAGTCAGAAAGTCCCACTGTGACACCGCCTGCTGCAACTGCACCCAAAAATGCGCCAAACGTATCAGTCAATCGCTTTGATGGGGAAACTTTCTATAACTATGGTGTGGAGAGCGTAGGACAAGGAGAATATCAAGAAGCGATCGCCTACTTTACCCAAGCAATTCGCCTCAACCCCCGCTATATTGAAGCTTATAAATATCGTGGATTCGTTTGCTCTCAATTAGGCTATGAATACAGAGCCGCATCAGATTTGAATAAAGCCGCACAGCTAGAAGGTAAAATCCCCACAGCCACTTCTTTTTCACAGGTCAAGTATAAAACTCAGCGTCCATCTTTGGTAGCTAAATGGTGTCAAAAACTCAAAAATTTACTCAAATGGCGTTGAGTAATGAGTAATGAGTAATGAGTAATGAGTAAATTCCCCTTGTCTCCCCTGCTCCCTACTCCCTGCTCCCTGCTACCCTGTTCTTCTGCTCTCCTGCTTTCTAATTATTGGCTTCGCCAGATAGAATAGTTAGCAAATGTTGCCTACCACCTGACTCATGACACCTTCACAAGAACTAGAAACCGTAAACACTCCTGACATCGATACTGAGGGATATGGCAACTCAGAACCTCATCCCATAAATGAGTTACCTGATGAGGTCGAAATGTCTCTTTTCGACCACTTAGAAGAATTACGACAACGGATTTTTTATGCCCTGATTGCTGTAGCTGTGGGAGTTGTCGGTTGTTTTCTAGCTGTGAAACCAATTGTCCAGCTGCTAGAAGTCCCAGCCAAGGGAGTTAAATTTCTGCAACTTGCACCGGGAGAATATTTCTTTGTCTCTATAAAAGTTGCAGCCTACAGTGGCATAGTCATCTCTAGTCCCTTCATACTTTATCAAGTTATCCAGTTTGTGCTGCCAGGACTAACTCGCCGTGAACGTCGATTACTGGGGCCGATAGTTTTAGGGTCGAGTGTGTTATTTGGTGCTGGTTTAGTTTTTGCTTATTCACTGCTCATTCCCGCCGCTTTAAATTTCTTTATCAGCTACGGTGCGGATGTAGTCGAACAAATTTGGTCAATTGACAAGTATTTTGAATTTGTACTGTTATTAATGTTCAGTACCGGGTTAGCCTTCCAAGTGCCGATCATCCAACTGTTACTGGCTAATCTGGGAATTGTTTCTTCTGCAACCATGCTAGCTGGTTGGCGATCGGTGATTCTGGGGGGAGTAATTTTAGGTGCTGTTCTTACCCCTTCTACAGACCCTCTCACCCAAAGTCTTTTGGCTGGTGCTGTTTTAGGTCTTTACTTTGGTGGTATTGGTTTAGTCAAACTCTCTGGCAAATAGCGATTAATCATGCAAATCAGCTATGAAGACTTTGCGAAAGTCGAAATTCGTGTTGGTAAAGTTGTTCAAGTAGAGCCATTTACTAAAGCCCGAAAACCAGCTTATAAACTGTGGATAGACTTTGGTGATTTGGGTATAAAAAAATCTAGCGCACAAATCACCAAACTATATCAGCCAGAGGATATTATCAACCAATTCATCTTAGCTGTGACAAACTTTCCACCTCGTCAAATAGCTGATTTCATGTCTGAAGTTTTGGTTTTGGGTATAGTTCTGGATGACGGGGAAGTTGCTTTAATTCAACCAGATAGAGATGTACCTTTGGGTAAAAGAATTTTATAAATCATATAGCAATATTAAAGGTTGTTTGAAAAGGTTTGTTCTATAGAATTCCGGTTTAAATTTTGAAAATATACTGAGACTTCAATCTATATCCAACAAGGCTTTTATAGCGTTTCCTATCACATGAGGTATATCATAGTCCCCTTCTTGTGGCGGAGAGAAGTCTGAGCGGCAGTTTCCGCCGAACAGAACTTCGGAAGAGGGGGTTGGGTTTCTTGTACCTCACAGCGAGAACTGCTATATCTAAAAACTCGTTCAGAAATCAAATAGAACTCCTATATGTCATGTTGAATGCAGTTCTGAGCAAAGCGACGGAACTGGAATCTTGGCATACTAAGACACGCTCTGCATACCCCTTCGGGGTGAATCCTACGGATACGCTACGCGTTCACACAGTGTTCCGTAAAGCCTGCGGCATAGCTACGCTTAGGGCGCAGCCTCTCTTAGAGAAGCAAGCTGCTCGGAGCGTTCCGTTTGCGGTAGCGTTTCTAAAGAGAAGGAAACGTAGAGAAACATCTCAGTATATATTCTCCAGAATGACATTTTTATACTTCTAGCAACTTTTCAAACATCCTCTTATGCTCTTCAAATATTATATTGTTTAATCTTGCTTAATAGTTCTTAGTGTTTCTCATGATTTAAACACGTAAAAGTTGAAATTTTTATATCCTCGCTTTGATCAAATAACTGTATAATTGCTATGTGTAGTAGTTCATACATAAATTTGTAGCTAAAATGGACTGTCTAGTATATCTATATTGAGATTTCTAGTTTCGCAGATGCCCATATAGCGGTACTGATGCAGAAAATGCAACAAGCCTGCTTTAGATTAGGCTGTCTATTTGTTGTTTCAAGTTTCGTGTATAACAACCTTGCTCGTGTTTCCCTAGAAGTGTATATATTAGGCGATCGCTAAATCCCTAAATAATATT